>CACZPE010000354.1 GCA_902782875.1 uncultured Ruminococcus sp.
GAAAAGGGACTTGATATGCTGGCAAGGGAAGCGCCAGACCTGCTGCTGCTCGATCTTATGCTGCCCGTGAAGGGCGGCGGCGATATCATAAAGGAGCTGCGCAGATATTCCGATATTCCCGTCATAGTCATATCCGCAAAGTCGATGCTCGAAACAAGGCTCGAAATGCTGAAAACAGGTGCGGATGACTATATCATAAAGCCCTTTGACCTTTCTGAAGTGCTTGTCAGGATAGAAGTACTGATACGCAGGATAAACAGCACCCGTAAGGAAAACCTGACAAACGGCAGACTGGTGTTCAACATCTCAGACAATACCGTGAGCATAGACGGCGTACAGCTGAATCTCACCGCCAAGGAGCATATTATACTCCGCCTGCTGATGGAGCATCCCTCAAAGGTGTTCACAAAGGCTGAGCTGTACCGCTTTGCATGGAATGAAGATTATCTCTATGAGGACAACACCATCAATGTCCATGTCAGCAATCTGCGTTCAAAGCTGAAAAAGGCATCGCCCTCGGGCTTTGACTATATCGAGACCGTGTGGGGCATAGGCTACAAGCTCAGGGAGGAACACATATGATATGGATATTCACGGCAGTGTTTTTTGCGGTATTATCCGCGGCGCTGTCGATATACATACTTGCAATGAAGAAGGAACTGCGCCATATATCCCGCGAGCTTGACAGGACATCGGAGCAGTCCTATAACAGTCTTGTCAAGATAGCTCTTTTTGACAGGGATATAAACGGGCTTGCCGCAGCAGTGAACCGCAGCATATCCGACCATAAGCGCCTGAAGCTGCAGGCTGAGGCTTCTGAGCGTTCGCTGAGGCGCTCCGTTTCAGACATAGCACATGATCTGAGAACGCCTCTCTCGGTAGTATACGGCGAGCTGCAGCTGATGGAAAAGATGGAAGGTCACAGCGACAAAGCACTCGGATATATACATATATGTCTTGAGAAAACAGCCGCAATGAAAAAAATATCCGACGATTTCTTCGAGCTTGCGGTGATAGAAAGTGACATCCGCGAGGCGGACATACAGGATGTCAACCTCACCGACCTGCTCATGGCATTCATCGCGGAAAATGAAGGCGTTATAAGAATGTCGGGGCTTGAGCCTGAGATAGTCTTTCCGGAGAGGACTGTCACTGCAAAAGCAAACGAAGCCTTTCTTGTCAGGATGTTCGGAAATCTGCTGAACAATATCCTGAAATTCTCCGCGGACAGCTTCAGGATAACTCTTTCCGGAAATGACGAGAATGCATGTATAATCTTCTCAAATCCTGTACCCCGTGATCACAGCATCGATGTGGATATGCTCTTTGAGCGCACATATCAGGGCGACAGCTCGCGGAGGAGCTCGGGCAGCGGACTGGGCCTCTATATCGTAAAGCTGCTGGCACAGAAACAGGGGCTGGATGTATCCGCAGTATGCAATGACAATGAACTCTGCATCACGATAGACTTTCCCGATGCGCGGATGATATAGCCGCAAATATGAACTTTTTATAAACTTTAACCCGATTTAAGAAATTCTTTATACTTCTTTTCTACAATAGCATCAGAACAAAAGGAGGGTGATGACATGGCGGATATCATGGAAAAAGAACCTGTAATAGAGGTACACTCCCTCACAAAGCAGTACATGAAAAATGTTGTACTAAGTGATGTATCCTTTACTATAAAAAAGGGCATGATATGCGGTCTTGTAGGCCCCAACGGCGCAGGAAAGACCACTATCATGAAGGCTCTCGGCGGTCTTATACTCCCCACAAAGGGCGGGATAAGCCTCTTCGGGGAAACGGATGAAAAAGGCCTTGCACGCTCAAGGAGCAGGATGAGCTTTCTCATAGAGATGCCCTATGCAAAGCAGGGCATGACCGCAAGGGAAAACCTGCAGAAGCTGATGATACAGAAGGGCCTTCCCGACAAGAGCAGGATAGACGAGGTGCTCGAGATCACAGGGCTCGGAAATGTGGGCAAAAAGCTGGTGAAAAACTATTCTCTCGGTATGAAGCAGAGACTCGGCATAGCATGTTCACTGCTGTCAAAGCCCGAGATCATGGTGCTTGACGAGCCGATAAACGGCCTTGACCCCGACGGCATAATAGAGATAAGAGAGCTGCTGTTAAAGCTCAACCGCGAGGAGAATGTCACGATAATAATATCATCCCATATCCTTTCGGAATTATCGCATCTGTGCACGGACTATATCTTCATAAAGCACGGCTCAATAATCGAAAACATATCGGCAGCACAGCTCAGGGAACGCTGCAAGGAGAATATACATATACGCACGATGAACGATGCCATGGTGCCTGCAGTACTTGAAAACGAGCTTGGCATACATGACTATGAAGTGGACAGGGACGGCTCTGTACATATCTATGAGCATCTCGACGATATTGGAGTTATCTCCGCGACTCTCACGAAAAACGGCATCATACCCACTGAGATACATATGAACGATGCCGATCTTGAAAAGTTCTACTTGGATCTGACAGGGGACAAATAAATGTATAATGTTATAAGATCCCAGAATTTCCAGACTCTGCGTGACTATCCTACCTATATCATCCCGAGCATATTTCTTGCGCGGAGTATACTCATATACTGCGGCACGCTCTCGTACTGCGGACTGACTCCGTCGGGCAGCCTGTGGCTGATGAATATGTTAAGCGACATCACATTCACAGTCGCGCTGTTTTCCATATACTATTCATGGAGGATATGCGGCTGGGATCTCTCCGACAAGACGATAAACAACGAGATCGTCAGCGGCACAAAGCGCAGCGCGGTATACTTCGGCAGATTCATTCCCGCACTGCTGTGGAGCATCGCCGTATATGCCGCGATGGTGATACTGCCCACACTGTTTATTACTGCGGTATGGGGCTTCTCGGCATTTATGCATCCGAAGGGCGCTGTTATAAGATGTCTGCTTCTGCTGATACCGATACTCAGATATGTCTGTGTGACAGCGGCTCTGAATATGGCCACTCTCGATAACAGGCTTTCTGCCGTGCTTGCAGGACTGTATCCGCTGATCGAGATCTTCGCGGATGATCCCGACAAAAAAAGTCTCGTGCTTGACGGTCTGATGGTGACAAGAACAGCAGAACGTTTTGCGGATACATCGCTTAAATCATTTGAGTATGTCGATACCGGCGACGATGTATTCAGAGATATAACCGCACTGCAGGAAACTCTCACATTTTCCGACGGGCTGACGATATCTCTTATTTCTGTGGGAGCAAGTGTTATCATACTTATCGCGGGCTTTCTTATTTTCAGGAAACGCGATCTGAAGTGAGGTGAGGATATGACAAATATAATCAGAGCCCAGATCTACGGGATATTCCACAAAAAAAGAGCGGTCATTGCCATTCTGGCACTGTTTGTACTCTGTGCAGTCACCAAAGCTTCCGATATAGCTTCTGCATCGGCAATTGGAAATATTTGGGCGTGCGGTTCATATACGTTCGTATACAATATCAGCGGTATGATCTCCATGGTGATCTGCTGCGGCATCATCACAGGATTTATATGTGCAGATGATTTTACCGACAGAACATCAAACTACGAGATAATGGAGGGGCACACCAGAGCGGAATCATACTTTGGCAGAGCCATTGCCGCATTTCTGCTGGCACCCCTGATATCACTGCTTATATTTCTCCTCCCCGTCGTGATGAGCACCTGTACTATAGGGTGGGGCACAGTGGTAACGGGCCTCTCTCCCGTCCGCGATACGATACTTATCTTCATCGTGCTCTTGAGGTTCACAGCATTCTTCGTGCTGCTTTCATTCACACTGAGAAATCCGTACTTTGTCGTGATCGCCTCCATCGCGGGAGGAATACTCACAGTTGCCTTGCTCACCGCCCCTGCATATCTCACGGGTGTCACTGCTGCCACGTCAGTATCCTCCATACTCAGCATAAACTCATGGGAGGTATACGGTGTTGTGCCCGATCTCTCGACGGTCACCGACCAGGCAGAGATCCAGCGGATCATTGACCGTGTATCACACTGTATCATCACATCAGACTGCACACAGGAGCGGCGTATAGTGGTAATCATCACATCGTTTGTATTCTCACTGTTTTATATCCTGACAGGATATGCATACTACAAGAAGGATGATCTGAGGTAGAAAGATGAAGTACTATGATATCAGGATCATAATAATACTCCTGCTTTCATGCGCGGCGCTGTGGTGGCTCGCAGGTCACGCGGAAAAGGTGAAAAACAGCAAGTGGCGGCTTTGCTACCTGCTGCCGATGTTCATAATCATGGCAGTAACGCTCAAAGCAGGCCCGGATATATGTATGACGCCTGCATATCTTGCGGCAGCAGGTCTCACGGCAGGGCTGGTATGGGACGACAGGAAGTCCCGCCGCATCACAACTGCGGTATGTGCGGCACTCGCACTGACAGCAATACCCGTATGCAAATTCAGCGGCTATTACTGCCAGACGGATTATCTCGAGAAATTCGAGAATACATTTGAAGATATGAAAGCTCACTATGCTCTCTCCGATCATAAGCAGACGGACTGGGACGCACTGCATGCAAAATATGTGCCGCTGTTTCGCAAAGCTGCTGCAGACGACGACAGAGAAGAGGATTTTAACGCATGGATGAGATTTGCCGCCGAGTTTGACGATGATCATGTATACTATATCCCCGTGCTGGAATACAACAGCATATCACAGTTCGCTGTATACGACAATGATCTCATAACCTCATGCTCGAAGAAAAATTCAGGTGCGGATCACGGTCTTGCGGTGATGAAAATGTCTGACGGCAGCTTTGCTGCGGTGGATGTGGATCCCTCGGTCAGAGGTATACACAACGGCACAAGGATAATCAGCTGGAACGGACTTTCCCCGGATGAGGCGGAAAAATCCTGCCCCATGTACGATATGGTCTCCTACGGTGACATCGACAACGAGCTGTTCTATCAGGGGCTCTATGCCGCAGGTCAGGGCGATACCGCCGAGGTCGTGTATATCGATGATGACGGCAATGAGCAGACAGCAGAGCTTCCTCATATAGGCAGCATAAGCTACTATGACAGGCTCAGCGAGACGCTCGACAAGCTTGACCGCGGTGTTGATGACATCGGGCATATGCAGTGGAAGAAGGTCAGCGATGATACAGGCCTTATCAGGGTAAAGGTCATGGCCTTTGACACATCTCAGGTATATGTGCTGATGCACAAGCAGGTAATGGAGATAGTTGACGAGATGAAGGAGCAGGGCGTTAAGAATGTGATAATCGACCTGAGAAACAACGGCGGCGGAGATGCTCAGATGGCAAGAGCCATAGCAGCGATATTTGCTCCGAAGGGTGATCACTTCTTTGCATGCAACCCCCTGTGGGATGAAGAGAACGGAACATATGCCCGTGATGAAAACGGCCGCTTCATAAAGGATCTTGAGGTCCGTTACGAGGGCGAGGACGCAATGAACGGCGGACAGATCGTGCTGCTTGTGAATTCTCACAGCGCGAGCGCTGCAGACCATGTGGTAAAGACAATGCGGGGATTTGACAATGTGACCGTCATGGGCTTTACCGAATCCGCGGGTGTAGGTCAGGGAACGCATATAAACGTGATATCCGAACATACAGGGATACTTTCATGGTCCCAGACCGTTCTTCTTGACGAGGACGGAAATATATTCATAGATGCGGGAACGGACAGACAGTCCGCCAACGGCCTTGATGTAAGGATCCCTCTTGATGACAGGGCAGTCGAAGCGGTATTCGACAGGGACGAGGACTATGTTCTCGAATGTGCTCTTGAATACATCGAAAAAAATCAATGATATCCCTTACATAAGCAGTTTTTACATATCCATAAAACAAACAGAGCAGGCTATGTCTTCCTGATACTTTTCATGGCATCAGGGCGGCAGAGCCTGTTTTTGTTGTGGATACAACCAAAGAAGAGAGGGAAAATTTGTAGCATCCCACTGTTGACTTAATGCGGCACAGACGTTATAATATAATAAAGTTATGCTTTAATAACACTGCTTCCCGACCGGCAACAAGCAGTATCAGAACGGAGAATGATCATGGCAAGAAAGACCGTATCGGAAGAACACAAAAAAGAAGTCCACAAGCGCAACAACGTGAAATGGGACAGAGAAAACATGCGCTCACTGTCATGCAGGGTGCGCACGGAACAGGCAGATATATTCAAGCAGTACTGCGCTGAGTACAACACCACACCCGGACGCATAATCAAGGATTTTGTCCTCTCCCTGATCGATGAATACACGAAAAAAGACTCGTCTGTAAAGAAAAAGTAAGCTTAACGGCCGCCGCACCCGTAGGTGCAGCGGCCTTGTTCATTTTACAGTATCATAACACTTTCCCCTGCCAAGGGCATTGACCAGGAATCTGTCCGCCTCTGCGCAGAGCTCTTCCACAAGGTCGGTGTCAATATTGTGACCGCAGTCTGAGTATATGACCAGCTTGCAGTTCCTGAGGCATTTTGCAGTCCTTATCATCAGTTCGGGAGTGCTTATCGGATCATCACAGCCGCCGAGTATCAGCACAGGTGTCTCTATCTGTGAGAGCCTTTCGCA
>CACZPE010000355.1 GCA_902782875.1 uncultured Ruminococcus sp.
CCCGTGCTCTTTTTGTGTTTCTTACTGTTTTTTTTCATATATCAAACCTGTCCGCAGTACGAAGTGTTTCTTGGATAAGCTCTTCCTGTGTGCCGTTGTTTTCTATTATCAGATCACATCTTTCACGGAAGAAATCCGCGCTGTGCTGAGAGGAAAAACGCTTTCGTGCATCTTCTTCGGATATATTGTCACGCTTTTTTATCCGTTCAAGACGTATACTCTCATCTGCCACAACACCGATGATGATGTCACATTTTTTTTCACAGCCCGCCTCAAATAGGGTGGGGGCATCTATAAGTACGTTTTCATGACCTTCCGCAAGCTCATCAATTCTTCTGAGTATATACGGGTACAATATGCCTTCGAGAATATCGAGCCTGTGCCTGTCAGAGAATACCAGACTGCCGAGCTTCCTGCGTGCAAGACTGCCGTCGTCTTCAATAAAACCGCTGCCGAAAGCCGCCTCTATATCCTTTAGTGCGGGCATGCCGGGGGCAGTTACTTCACGGGATACCCTGTCGGCATCTATCACGAAAAAGCCCTTGTCCGCAAATATACGGCTGACGGTGCTTTTACCGCTTCCCGACTGACCTGTAAGACCGATTATCAAAGCTTTATCACCTCAAAGCCTGCTGCACGGAGCAGTCTGTTGTATACCGCAAGACCTACTCCTTTTTTATCGGGGCAGCGGGCGTATACACGCTTGAAGCCCTTATCATCAAGCCCTCTGAGAACTCCGAAAAGCTCCCGTGCCTGTTCCTCGCTCGTCATGCCGTAGGAGATGAGCACCGGGACGTCTTCATCGCCGAAGCCCATGGCACATGTGCCTTCAGCGGTGTGAGAGCGTACATAGCTTTCAAACTGTTCTTTGGTGGCGTCAAGTATGGCGATATCCGCAGACGGGGCATAGTGGCGGTACTTCATTCCCGGGGAGAGTACCTTCTCGCCGTCTGCTATCTTTTCTGTAACGCCCTTTGCGACAGATACGTTCTCTGCACCGATAAGCTCTGCTATATCCTCAGGGGAGACAAATCCAGGGCGGAGCACGGTTATATGTCCGTTGTCATCAGCCGATACTACGGTGGATTCCACTCCCACGGAGCAGTCGCCTCCGTCGATTATCGCAGGGATGCGTCCGTCCATATCCTTTATCACATGAGCCGCACTTGTAGGGCTGGGGCTTCCAGAAAGATTAGCCGATGGTGCCGCAAGGGGCACTCCTGCCGCCTTTATAAGCCGTCTGGCGTTTCTGTCAGCGGGTATACGGATACCTACGGTATCAAGTCCGCCCGAGGTCTCATACGGTATCATATCCGATTTGGGCATTACTATGGTTATAGGCCCGGGGGAGAAATGCTCAAACAGTGTTCTTACATTTGCGGATATGCTCTTTACAAGGGGTACGGCCTCTTCGATACATGTGACGTGTACTATCAGGGGATTGTCCGAAGGCCTTCCCTTTGCGGCATATATCTTGACAGCACTGTCGCTGTCAAGTGCGTTGCCTGCAAGCCCGTATACTGTCTCAGTCGGCATGCCGACTATACCGCCGTCCCTTATTATACGGGCGGCTTTTTCAATATCCTCATCCGAGGTGGTGAGTATCTGTGTTGTCATTGTTCCTCTCCCGCCAGCTTTGCTGCCTGATCTGCGGTGGTAAGTGCATCTATGATCTCATCAAGGCTGCCGTTCATTATGCTTTCAAGCTTGTAGAGCGTAAGGCCTATCCTGTGGTCGGTGAGTCTTCCCTCGGGGAAGTTGTATGTCCTTATCCTTTCGGAGCGGCTGCCCGTGCCGACCTGTGAACGTCTGTCAGAGGCTATCTTCTCGTTCTGCTCCTCGCAGAGACGCTCATAGAGCCTTGAACGGAGTATCTTCATGGCCTTGTCCTTGTTCTTATGCTGGCTGCGTTCGTCCTGACATTCAACAACTGTATTTGTAGGCAGATGTGTGATCCTGACTGCCGATTCTGTCTTGTTTATATGCTGTCCGCCTGCTCCCGATGCCCTGAAAACGTCTATCTTAAGCTCTGTCGGGTTTATTTCGAGTTCAACTTCATCTGCCTCGGGAAGTACCGCCACTGTGACAGTGGATGTCTGTATCCTGCCCTGAGATTCTGTTTCGGGTACTCTCTGTACACGGTGAACGCCGCTTTCAAATTTGAGCCTGGAATATGCTCCCTCGCCCTCAACGGAGAAAGATACTTCCTTGAAGCCGCCGAGCTCTGTGGGATTGGCGTTAAGTATCTCGGTCTTCCATCTCCTGGATTCAGAATACATCGAGTACATACGGAACAGCGAGTTGGCGAACAGACAAGCTTCCTCGCCGCCTGCACCGCCTCTTATCTCTATAATAACGCTCTTTTCATCGTTGGGATCTTTGGGTATGAGCAGTATCTTGAGTTCCTCCGCTGTGCGCTCCTTGCGCTCCTTTGCGTCATCAAGCTCGGCTTTTGCCAGCTCCTTTATCTCGGGATCACTCTCCTCGAGCATGGAAAGGGCGTCCTCCTCGTCAGAGACAGCCTTTGTGTATTCCCTGTACTTCTCGATTACAGGCTCAAGCTGCTTGTATTCCTTCATAAGTGCGGCATAGCGCTGATTGTCGCTTATAACGGCCGGGTCTGTCAGCTGCTCTGATATCTCTTCAAAATGAGCGGCTGTGCCTTTGAGTTTATCAAACATCTTTATCCTCGTTTCTCTCGGTTTTCCTGATATTTCTCTCTATCTTTCCCCGTGCGATCATGAATTCATGTCCGCAGCCCTCGCAGTGAAGCCTGAGATCGGCACCCGTGCGCAGTACGCGCATACGGTCGGAGCCGCAGGGATGCTTCTTTTTCATCACAAGTATATCGCCTGTCCTGATATCCATATAATCATCCCGTTCGTTGGTTTATCACAATATTATAGCATAATCTTATGCAAAATGCAAGTATCGGAATGTAACAATTCGTTGTACTGCTCTGACCGTCCGCATATATACTATTTCCGCGGGGTGTTGTCTGTCCTTAGAGTCAGTATTACCGTAAACAGATTATCATCCTGTTTCGCGGTTATGGTACCGCCCATGCTTTCGGCAAAGCTCCTGCAGATATAGAGCCCCAGTCCTGTGCCGCCGCCGCTGCGTGAACGGTCTTCCCTGTAAAATCTGTCAAATATCCTGTCGGTATCGGGCTTGGTATCTGTACTGCTGGTGATGTGCAGAGATACTCTTTCATCTTCTGTGTCTATTACAAATCTGAGTATACCGTCAGAGTACCGTACAGCATTTGAAATAAGGTTCTGTACCACTCGGGTAAGCATTTTTTCGTCAGCACTGACGTAGATATTATCATCAGCCTGCGCGAAATCGGGGAGAATATTACGCCTTTCAAGCTCGGGAGTTTCTGCAAGTATCTCCTCACATACTATGCCGCAAAGCTCAACTCTATGCGTATCTGATGTGATCTGACCTGATTCTATCAGGG
>CACZPE010000356.1 GCA_902782875.1 uncultured Ruminococcus sp.
AAAACAACGTAGAATAATCGTTTTCTGTGCGGATGTTTTTTGAAAGATATTATGTTTCTTTCGGGGCGCGTTTTTTTACAGCCCCTTGTTTTATCCCACATCGTAACCGGATCCGTCCAGCTTTTTCTCAAACTCCTTCACGGGGAGAGGACGGTCAAATAAGAATCCCTGTGCTATATGGCATCTGCAGTCCCTGAGCACATCAAGCTGTGCACTGGTCTCAACGCCCTCGGCCACACATTCAAGGCCGATATCCTGCGCCATGGTGACAACGTGCCTGAACATCGTGTCCGTAACGCTGCCCCTACTCTCAGCACCTGCAGGGAGGAAGCAGCGGTCGACTTTGAGCACATCCCAGGGTATCTCTCTTATGAGATTAAGGGATGAGTACCCTATTCCGAAATCATCGACGGAGGTATATATCCCCGCCTGCTGCAGTCCGCCTACTATGCGCTTGAGGTTGTCAAACTCCACATAGCTCGTGGTCTCTGTCAGCTCTATCTCGATATATTCATGGGGCACATTGTTGCCGTCTATTATACGGAGTATGGTCTTGAGCAGGTCAAGATCCATCAGGTGCTTACGCGAAAGGTTGACCGACACTCTCACAACGCGCTTCCCCTCATCGAGCCAGCGGCGTATATCACGGCATACATGGGCAAGCATATAGAAATCCAGCTTGCATATATCCGAATTCTGCTCGAGTATGGGTATGAAATCCGCGGGCACTACCATATTTCCCTCGTGATACCAGCGGCACAGCGCCTCTGCGCCCACTATCCTGCCGGATACTATATCCACCTTGGGCTGGTAGAACGCCACGAACTCCTCGCCTGCCAGCGCCTCGGGGAACTGTCCCTGCACCCTGAGCATCTTCTCCCTCAGGCCCACCATATTGTCATCAAAGAATACCACGCCGTCACCGTTGCCCATCTTGGCTCTGTTTGACGCGGAGGTCAGACCGTCCATAACATCGTCGGGGGTCTCATAGACATAGTCATCGGGGAATACATACACTCCCGCGGTACAGGATATCATAATCCTTGAGCCGCTCTCATCGTATTCCACGGGGATGCTGCGTATCTTTTCTATAACCTCATCCAGGTATTCCTTTTCAAAGCAGCATATGAAGTTGTCACCGCCCACGCGGCAAACCACGCCGCTTTCGCCGACAGCACCCTCTATGGCCTTATAGTGGTTATGGAGCACCACATCGCCCGCACTGCGGCCTATATCCCTGTTGACAAGGGAGAAATGCCTGAGATTGTATCTTACAGCGGCATACCTGCCGACCTTTCCTTCCTCCTTGAGGGCCCAGAGATTTCTGATAAAGTAGCGTATATTCCTGAAGCCGTATTCATCATAGAAGCCCAGCTGCTCGACTATCTGCACGAGCCTGTTCCTGCTCATAAAGCTGAGTACCGCTCTGAGGGTGATATCTGCCTTCTCCAGTTCTTCGGGCGTGAGCGGTTCGGAATCCTCGCTCATATAAAGCTTGCCCTGTACTATAGCCTGTGACTTGGGCACGACCCTGCGCGTATGTATCAGCTTGTCGCCTTTTCCGTTATCGTAGCCGACTATCACATCGCCCTTGCCTGTCTTTTCGTGCATGGGTGATCTGTAGAACTCGGTGACAGCCTTTGATATATTGAAGTACTCGGCCATCTCTGCTACCTTCTGCAGCAGCAGTTCCCTGTCATAGCGCTCGGAATCGGTCATAAGCGCTATTATCTGTTCAAATATCTCAGAAAATCTCTGCGGATCTCTTTTCATATATATCACTCCGAAATACCCTCTGCTGTATATCTTTTATACATCGGTGTTTTGTTAAATCAAAATTTTATAGCAAACATTGTTGTCTGAAAGGCTCCCTCTGGGAGGGAGGCTTTTTATCGACAAATTGCTTGATTAACAAAACACCATAACATAAAGAAATACCCGATAGTTTCACTTCATTATTATATCACATCTGACTAATTATTTCAACATTATATGTACATTTTTTGAAAATTTGTGATTTTGTATAGTTGCAACAGGAATTTATCGTATATTATTACAAATTGTAACGTCTCATCATCGTATCAGCCTTGCGGCACAAAAGAATTTGCGTTGTTTCTTGACACCGCCATAATGATATTATATAATGGTAGTAAAATTACCTGTTCTGAGGTAGATATCATGACTAAAAACAAAATTTTCAGGATAATACAGATAGGCTCAAAGGACGATCTCCCCAGCCGTGCCTTTGATATGTTCATATCCGTGACGATAATACTGAATATCCTTGTGATGTTCCTTGAATCATTCAGCGAGCTGTCGGCATTCTCGGGAGTGTTCGGCGCCATAGAAGCGGTCACGATAGGCATATTCTGCATAGAGTATGTGCTGAGGATATGGACAGCCGACCTGCTCTACCCGAATATGTCAAAGCCTAAGGCGGTGCTTCGCTTTCTGTACTCCTTTGACGGCATAGTGGACCTGCTGACGATACTTCCCATGACATTCCTGTCGGGCTTTGTCGCATTCAGGATGCTGAGGGTCGTGAGGATATTCCACCTTTTCAGGATAAATGCCAACGACGACTCTTTTACTGTAATAGTGGGCGTACTCAAGGAGAAGAAAAACCAGATCATATCCTCGGTATTCATCATACTCGTGCTTATGCTCGCATCCTCACTGGGCATATACAGCGCAGAGCATGAGGCACAGCCCGATGTGTACAGAAACGCCTTCTCGGGGCTGTGGTGGAGCGTTGCGACACTGCTGACCGTAGGCTACGGTGATATATACCCCATCACGGTCATGGGGCGCATCATGGCGATAATCATAACATTCCTCGGTGTCGGCGTGGTGGCTATACCCACAGGTATCATCAGCGCGGGCTTTGTTGAGC
Source organism: uncultured Ruminococcus sp. (assembly GCA_902782875.1). The sequence continues at coordinate 2,894 of CACZPE010000356.1, forward strand.
AGTACACAAAGAAGGAGAATTCCTCGGTGAGATTTTCCGACCTGAGCACCATCGGCGAGATAAAGGCTGATCCGTCAAGCGGACTTATCGGTCTGACGGTATCGGATATCCGCAGGAAGTTCGGCATACAGACACATCTTATCATAAGAAACGGTCTTTCCGTGATACCCACGGAGGATGTGAAGATAAAGAAGAACGATGTACTCATCGCACATTCCGAACAGTACAGCAAAAAGGAGCAGTAATATGACAAAGGATATAACCCGGAATGCATCGGGCTTTGTGCTCGTATCCGACATGGTCCCCCATGTTATACAGGAGATACGCTATCACTCCACCTACAATTTCATCGGCGACCGCATAGACGGCTACGAGGAGCCTGTGGCCATACTCACGAAGGAAGCTGCAAGGGCTCTGCGCTCCGCCTGCGGCGAGCTTATCGTCAAGGGCTACCGCATGAAGATATTCGACGCATACCGCCCCGCCTGCGCGGTAAGGCACTTTGTGCTGTGGGGCGTGGAGGATCAGGATATACGCATGAAGCAGTATTTCTACCCCGAGCTTGAAAAGCAGGAGCTTTTTGCAAAGGGATACATCGCCAAGCAGTCGAGCCACAGCAGGGGCAGCACCGTCGATCTCACTCTCGTTGACATGCAGACGGGAAAGGAACTGGATATGGGCAGCCCCTTCGATCTTTTCAGCGAAAAATCCCATCCGGATTTCAGAGGCATTACCGAAGAGCAGTACGAAAACAGGATGCTCCTCCGTGACGCTATGCTGAGAAACGGCTTTGCGCCCCTCGACTGCGAGTGGTGGCATTTCACCCTGGCGGACGAGCCCTATCCCGATATATATTTTGATTTCCCCGTAAGCACCGGCACGCTTAAGGTATAACAGAGATCAACCCCATCGTCATAATGCACAGTAACAGGCGCTGTACAGCGGCCGGAACAGATGATATGACCAATAAAAACAGGCACGGAATTTTTTGAGACAGCAGATGAGAAAACGAGAGAAACGGCGTATTTTGAAGAGAATTTGAGAGTATCAGAGATATATTTTGATTTTTTTGCGGATTTCCCTTGACAAATCGTCCCAAAGCCTGTATAATAGCCAATGTTGTTTCCGATCGGACTGCTCTGTGCGCTCACGCATATAGTACGCCGCACGGAGAAAAAATTATAAAAGGAGTAACGACTATGTCTATGTCCACATCGTCTTATATGCCCAAGGCTGCGGATATAACCCGCAAGTGGTATGTTCTTGATGCTTCAGGCAAGTCTCTCGGCCGTGTAGCTGCTCAGGCTGCAACACTTCTCAGAGGCAAGCACAAGCCCACCTTCGCTCCTCATGCAGACTGCGGAGATCACGTTATAATCATCAACTGCGCTGAGGCTGTCCTCACCGGCAAGAAGCTCGAGCAGAAGAGCTACAGATGGCACACCGGCTGGATCGGCGGTCTCAAGGAAGTTAAGTACAGCGAGCTTATGAAGAAGAACCCCGAGAAGGCTATGCAGATAGCTGTAAACGGTATGCTTCCCAATAACTCACTCGGCAGAAGTGCTCTCACCCGTCTGAGAGTATATGCAGGCGCAGAGCACGATCATGCGGCTCAGAAGCCCGAAAACTACGAGATATAAGGAGGGTATGAGTCATGTACGAATCTAAGGTTCAGTCCTATTACGGCACAGGCAGAAGAAAGAGCTCCGTTGCAAGAGTAAGAGTATACCCCGGCAGCGGCAAGGTAACCATAAACGGCAGAGACATGGACGATTATTTCGGCCTTGAAACTCTCAAGCTCATCGTAAGACAGCCCCTC
>CACZPE010000357.1 GCA_902782875.1 uncultured Ruminococcus sp.
ACGGGAATCAGCGGGAATCTCTGCAGATAGAAATGCAGTGAAAGTATGCCCGTGATCACCACCGAAAAGAAAAGGCAGCAGAATATATTGACTGTGTAGTTGTTGTCAAAATGCCCTGTTATGGCTTCTATAACGAGCTTTGCGGTGACTATCAGCGTGAAGCTGATGCATACTATCGAGAAAAAATTCTTACCGTTTATCAGCTTCATTTGCTTTTCCCCCTTATCAGCTCAAGCTGTGCAAAAAATTCCTTTTTGTATCCGCGGTTCATGATCAGCTTTTCACCGTTTCTCAGGAATATGATGACTCTCATGTTCATATCTCCCTGCAGATGGTCTATCTTGTATACATTCACTACGACAGATTTGCTTATTCTGATAAGCCCTGTATCGGTATAGGATGCGAGTACTGTGCGCAGCGAATCGCGCATTTCTATGCACTTGTCTGCAGTATAGGCAAAGGTTTTGCGGTCCACCGTCTCTATGTACATCACGTCCGTTACGGGTACGGTGATGTGCATATCATCACAGGTGCCGTCTATATACGCAAGGGAGGAATCTATCCGTGAGATATACTCCTTCGTTTCTTCATCGAGCATATCATAATGCAGTTCAAGGTAGTTTTCCTGCAGACCATCTTCTTTAGTCTTTATCAGTTTCATCTGTCTTTTCCGTTTCCTTCTTTTCTTTGCAAAGTGAGGCCGCGCATATCACAAACAGCATCAGGAATACCGCACTGCCCGCAGCGAAGGTATACATATCATTCCTGTAAGGGCTGATGCCCGAGAGTATGCACCTTATATCGTCATTATAACGCTCCATCGTGATGTCATCGGGTTTTTCATATAAAAAAGTGACGTAGTCATTATAGGCGGGGCATGTGAGCACCATAGCCGAGTAGTGCTGTGATGAAAGCTCTGTGTAGTATGCCTTTTCGCCGTAATAATCCCTGATCTGACATCCTTTAATCAGCCTTTCTCTTTCCTCCTGCAGCTCAGGCTTTTTCGGTTCTTTTCTCAGCAGGCTTGCTTCTTTCCGTGCTTCTTCATATAATTCCATTACTTCTTTATAATCATATTCCGTTTTCACGGTATTTACAGAGCAGTATATCTTGTTATCGGGATCGGCCGCACAGAAATAATTCAGCATCGAAAATCTTGTGCCTCTTGAATATATATACGACTCACAATCGATATATCTGTCATAGCTTATCTGTCCGCCCGGGGGATCTTTTCTGTAGTCTCTGACAAACCTCCACAGACCGAAATACGGATCCGCGTAGCTCTTTCGCGGCACAATGATCTCTTCGCCGTTTCTTCTGACTGTGATCTCATAGCAGAAGCTGTCGCTTGCCCTTGACTGCGGTGCAGTTGGCAGAAAACCGGTATCTGCATCGGTGCAGAGGATATACTCTGCTTTTGAGAGTTCATATACTTCGGGGTCACGGTTTCTGTCCTTTATTTCAAGACAGTATCTGCCGTTGTCGGTGTATATATATCTTTCGTTGTGCGTTCCGCCCGAAACTCCGCCTGTTTCGAGTATGCCGAGAAATTCAGTATCAGCATCTGCGCTGGAAAGATCGAAGTCTGTTTCCTTACTTGAGAAATATAGGGATACGCCGAATGCGGCATACATTGAAAGTATGGCCGCAGTAAGCGATATTATATTTTTTACAAACGGAGATGTCTTTTTCATAGCTGTCCTTTCTGTCACGATTGTTCCGGGGAGATATCATATCTCATCGGATGCGGTCTGTCATGCGATCACAGGATAAACATCACACACAGAAGTATGTATGAAAGCTTTGCCTTTCTGTTGGTCAGAAGATAAACACTGCCGAGTGCAAGGCCGCAGACAGCGGATACGATACCTGCCGTAAGTGAGCCCTTGGAAGCCCAGTGGCCGAGGCCCCATGTGAGTGCTGCGATGATGCCGCCGAAGGGGATATTCTCTATGCCCGACCATATCTCGCACGCCTTCTGGCCGCATACGATAATGAGCATAACGAGGAATACTTCAAAAAGATAGTATATGTACTGGAAAACGAAGAGCAGCGGACCTCTCTTTGTGAATTCGGCAAGGACCTTGCTGCCGTTCCAGTCTATCCATGTGCTTATCAGGCAGGCTGCAACGCCGATAACTATGCATACCCACTGCCATACTGCGATCTTTTTGTCATTTGCGGCAAAAAGCTCATATCCCTTTTTCTTTGCGCCGCGTACTATGAAGTATGCCGATGCGCCCCATATGATATATGTGAATACCCAGTGAAGTATGGTCTGCCATGAGCTGAAGTTGTTTATGTCAACGCCGTATATGCTCTGTTCTATGCAAGCAGGTAATGCTTCAAAGCAGAGTGCAAGGAATGCCAGGATGCCCCAGGCGAATATTCCGAGTCCTCTGAAAAATCTGCTGTCCCTGATATTTTTTGTGGTGTTCATTGTGTATACTCCCTTTCGCTTTGTATGAGCTGAGTATACACCATCAGCACCTGACCGTCAATACATCTTTGCGTGAACTGCAGTTTACCGTGCGTGAACTGCACCTGTGCATGAGATTTATCATCTGCCGATATTATTATACTACATATCCCCGAAAATATCAACCCAGCCGGTACGACCGGCGGCGGCTTCGCATATATGTTTCATCGGAAACCGTTTATTGTGTGGCTCGGTACCTTTCATTTGCCTACTGCTTTTTTCTGCACCAAGAACATGCTTGCAAAGGTCC
>CACZPE010000358.1 GCA_902782875.1 uncultured Ruminococcus sp.
CGCCGCCGAGGATTGCAACGAAGGGACGAACAGGTACTTCAACAGCATTGCCGAGATACTTGATCTCCTTCTGCATGAGATAGCCAACAGCAGTTTCCTTAACAAACTTTGTAACGCCTGCAGTGGAAGCATGAGCTCTGTGAGCAGAACCGAATGCATCCATTACAAATACCTGACCGTCTACGAGATCGCCGAGCTCCTTGGAAAGGTTCTCGCCGTTCTTGGTCTCGTCATTGCCTCTGAAACGTGTGTTCTCGAGTACAACTATGTCGCCGTTGTTCATAGCAGCAACAGCAGCCTTTGCATTTGCGCCTACTACTTCGTCATCAGCAGCAAAGGTAACCTTTGTGCCGGGGAGAAGTTCAGCGAGACGTGCAGCTGCGGGAGCGAGGGAGAACTTTGCCTCAGGGCCGTTCTTGGGCTTGCCGAGGTGAGAGCAGATAACTACCTTGCCTCCGTCGGAAACGAGCTTCTTTATAGTGGGAAGAGCCGCCTGTATACGGTTATCATTAGTGATGACACCGTCCTTGAGGGGAACATTAAAATCAACTCTTACGAGGACCTTCTTGCCGCTGACATTGATATCATCAACGGATACCTTGTTTAATCCTGCCATTTTTATGACATCCTTTCATGTACTAAAATCTTTCACGGGTCTGCTCTGCATGACCGTACTATTCTATTCTACACTATTTTGACGCAATTTTCAATAGTTTTATGAAATTTTTTATATTTCTGTGCAGGATCAGTGTTGACAGTATTCTGCAAGGATTATTGACTTAATATCATTTTTATGTTATTATAAGCGTAAAGACGATCATTTAAGGGGGAGCAACATCATGATCAACACAGAAAAGCTGATATCGGTACAGAAAACTCTTACCGAGCTTACAGAAAAATACAGTGGGCAATACGACAAGCTCAGGGAAAATGCAGATATCTCATCCGCTGATGTGATATGGTGCAAGGGATGGCGCGAGCCGTATGCCGCAGACTATGCCGATGAGCTATATATAGGGAACATCTACTCTCCGAGGCAGATGCTGGCAAAGGAGCCGAGAAAAAAGGAGCTTGTTTCGGCACATTATTTCCGCGACAGCCTGCCTGTACTTTCTGTCGTATACGGCACAGAGGGTAAGATCACATACGAAAAGCTCTTTGTAAATGAGCCTGATATATCTGCAGGCATAGTTTTCGATGATGAGCAGAACGCGGATATACTGACCGTCGAGATAAAAAACAACGGCAGAGCCGCAGAGTATATAGTATATGAGCACGACAGAGACAGTGTACCGGGCAGAAGGACCAAAGCACACACTGTGAGATACACATCCTATACCTATGACGAAAACGGCAGGATAGCATCCTCAACATATATAACAGGCATCACGCCCTGCGATGACACAGAGAAATTCCTGCTTCTCAACAAACGTGTCGAAGATCTGTGCGATTACCGCTTCAATTACGTTGATACGGCCGTTGACACATTCACAAGATACGATTTTGACTGCTACTATTTTAATGATACCTCTGACAAGTCATACCCCGAAGGGAACACCTGGAAATTCCCGAAGCATCTGCTCAAGAGGTACAGGGATCTGGGTATAGATTGCTTCGGATAAAAGGGATAATTACTGCAGAGCGTAATAAAGCTGTGAATACAAAAGGGGGATAAATGAGTTTATTTGACGGAATCGATCTTTCGCTGCTCTTTGACAATGAGAGCGAATACGGCAAGTCATACACCTTCGGCCCGCTTACCGATGAAATGATAGAACGGGCAGAGAAAAAGACCGGCTACAAGCTTCCTGCGTCATATATAGAGCTGCTGCGCTTTCAGAACGGCGGCCTCATCGATGATGAGAGGCTTGAAAACAGCTGGCTCACAGCAGTGTACGGCATCGGAGAGACTGCAGATCAGAGCAATTCTCTTGAAGATATGTATGACAACTGGAGATATGAATGGGAATATCCCGAAATAGGCATCCCGTTCGGAGAGACACAGTCGGGCGGGCATGATATGTACTACATGGTCTTCCGTTCGGTCGATGAGAAGGGTGAGCCCCGCATAGTCTGCATCGAAAACGAAGATGACAATGCGGTATACTACATAGCACATGATCTTCCCGAATTTATCAGGATGATACTCAGGGATGAAGAAATCCACGGAGAGCGGATCGAATAGGTCTTACAGAGCACAAAACGCGGCTGTCATAAAAGCAGCCGCGTTTTTATCATACCTTGCAGTTTGCAAGATATTTCTTTACCTCTTCTATATATACCTCTGCAACAGAGCTGAATATGCTCTGTTTCTTTGTTATATACCCTATCTCCATGACGGAATTCTTGTTGTTTTCATCTTCTCTGAAGGGTATTACCGCATAATCGCTTCCGTTGAGCTCTTCACAGATTATGCCCGAGCAGAGCGTGAAGCCGTTGAGACCGACCATCAGATTAAGGCTGGTCGCTCTGTCGTTGACCCTTATGGTCCTGTGATAATCCCTGTCGGACAGTATCTCCTCGGCGAGGAAGCCCGAACCGCTCTCACCCTGTTCAAACATAAGGC
>CACZPE010000359.1 GCA_902782875.1 uncultured Ruminococcus sp.
ACCTGCAGGGCGGAACAGGAATACAGTATAAGCACGGACAATGTGCCGCAGGCAGCGATAAGATCGGCGGTCAGCATGACACGCCTTTTATCCCGTCTGTCCACAAAGCTACCGGCGAGAAAACGGAAAAAGATCGTGGGAAGAAAGGTGCATAAAGTTAATAAGGTGATACTCGAAGCAGTTCCCGCCTGCCCGTACACCCATATGATCAGGGCATAATCCACCATGGCCGTCCCCAGCTGAGATACGGTCTGTGAGCCCCAGAACAGCAGAAAGCTGCGAAGTTCTCTTATTGATGATTGTTTTTTCATGGCTTTGCTCCTTACATTTTTTATCAATGCATAAGCGCAAAGCCCGAACGGACGATAAAAGTCCCGACCGCTCCGTGCAGGTATCGTCCCTTTCAGACCATGCGCGGAGCAGAAGCATCCGCAGCTAACGGTACTCCCTGTCTTGTCATTTTCATATGAATGCCTCCGTATTATTTCTGTGCCTTTATGAGATATACGACATATCATTTATATGCCTTACACGGTGTTTACCGTCATCGCCCACGAACATATGGGATACTCCTCCTGCAGGGCCGTGTATATCCACTTCATAAAAGGATTCCACAGGTAGCCCCAGATACATGCTGTTCCATATGCTCAGAAGGCCCCCGTGAGATACGACGATAATATTTTCTGCATCGCTTTCCATCACTTCAGAGAAAAAGGGCAGCAGACGGTTCCATGCATCACGCCTGCTCTCACCGTCAGAAAACAGCCTGTCATCGACGGTCTTTTCGGGGCATTCAATATTCTCCCGAAGCCACTGAACCGACTTGCCGCAGCATCTGCCCAGGTTTCTCTCCCTCAGTTCCTTTCTGAGGATGGGTTCGGTGCCGAAATATTTTGCGATCTCGTCTGCCGTCTGTTTTGCGCGTTTAAGATCAGAGGAGTATATGACCACGTCCTTTCCCGCCAGTTCCTCCTTCAGCTTCTTTCCGATATGATCCGCCTGGATCCTGCCGAGATCAGTCAGATCCCAGTCTGTCCAGGAGCCCACCATACCGTTGGTATGGTGTATTGACTGTGTGTGCTGAACCGTGATGATGTGCTTCATATTTCTCCTCTTTTCTATACCGTTTATACAAGAACCTCTCCTTACCCTTATTATATCAGCAAGAAAAGAAAAAGTCAATCTTTCTCCGTAGACCGTTGGATAAATCAGTGAAATCGCCGTCGTTCGCAAAATCTTATCCAAAAATGAGAGGTACCGTGCCGCAAATACAGCCGTCCCTATAAAATGAATCAACGAAGTCGCTGCCGGTCGTACCGGCTGCAGGCTCAGCCTGCCGGCTGCATAAAAAGCTCTTGACATACGCATTAATGTGTGCTATACTTCAACTAAAGCAGTTTATGCCGTAAAGGCAAGGCACGGGGGAACTCCGTAATAATGATAAGGGGTGCTGATATGAAACTGAAAGAACATTTTACAATCCGTCCAATCGGTGACAAGTATTATCTCATTCCGGACGAAAGGGCTTCGCTGCACAGGAATATCGGCCTGCCGTCCAATGTATCCGCTCTGTTTATCGTTAATTGTCTCAGAGAGGACACATCCGAAGAGGCTATCGTTGATGCCATGACCAAAAAGTACAGGGCACCGAGGGAGAAGTTTGAATCTGCTGTAAGCGAGATGATAACGACCCTCAGAATAGCAAACGCCCTTGACGAATAACCCAAAGCTTACAAACAAAAAACAGGTTTTTAGGAAGAACTGGCCATAGTATTTCTGACAGATATGAAATACTATGGCTGTTACTATACGTAAAGATAACGCTGATACGGAGAAAAGATATGACAAACAAATTTATTGAATGGGCAAGGGCCAATGGCTGGAATATCATCAGTGCCGACGAGGAGATATCTCTGCCCGAAAGCATCAGTACAAGATATGAGATACCCGCAGAATGGTACAGCTTTATAAATAAGCTTCGCAAATGCGAAAACAGCGCGGCAACGGTATGGTTTCTCACACCTGATGATTATCTGCCGCAGGACGGCTTTCAGTGGAATGAATTTGAGCTTCAGAGTCTGGAATACGCCGATCCCGATGATGACATAGTTTCATTCTGGGACAGGCACCTGCCTGTTGTCATATCCGTCGAGGACGGATATTCCTACTACGCAATAGATACACAGACAGGCAATGTCGTAAACGGGTATGAACCCGAATATGAAGATGCATCGGTGATCGCAGAGGACTTTGATGCATTTATCACTAAGATCATATCGGGTGAGATCGTCCTGTAGATCATATACAAAAACCATCTCCGCCGCAGCGGAGATGGTTTTTTATCAGTAAGCTATAAAGCGGTACTGCAGATCAAGATCATATTTCTCAAAGGAGTTTATGCCGCCCATTTTTTCATTTGAAAGCGGCTTTGCATACTGCCAGGAATCTATAAGATCCTGCTCTGTGAGACTGTACCGCGACATGATGCTGCTCGAATATGCAGTCACGCTCTGTATCTCGAATACCGTCACCTGATCATCGGACATCCATGCGGATGCGCCGTTTATAGTCAGATGATAGAGATTCGGGTCGGCAGCATCTCTCACGCCGAAGCCGTAGTCTATGCCGTAATTATCGCGCTTGTCGCTGTCATATACCTCTGCGCCGAGAGTCCTGCCCGTGATGAAGAACACATCATATTTTGATGCGATATTGCTGTCATTGACCTTAAGATCAACATGTATCTTCGGATCATCGGTGCCGGATATGCCCGCAAGTGTTGTGCTGAACGCGGGAGTGTTTATTGTCTCGCCGATGCCGGCATAGCCTGATACAGCACTTTCGCTCTGTACAGGTGCGGACACCTTTTCAGCCGCCTTGCCCTTGAGCACATAGGATTTTCTGCCGTCTGAAAGTGTTATGCGGTCCGCCTTGTCAAAATCCACAGCGTCGAAATGATATGCAACATACCATGCATTAGCCTCTCCGCGTCCGCATACACCGTCCTGGTCACACCACGGAAGTGCTGTGGCATTGTCGTCAAGATGAGCTCTCAGCTCCGTGCCGTCAACATCGAGTATAAGAGACTTGCCGAGGCTCATTGCATTCGCATCCTCCGTGCCCGAATCCTCGGGGCTGCGAGAGGGATCGATACCGTCTATATATACCGAGAACCATGTTGAATAAGAACCGAATTCAGCATTGTCAAAGCAGTATGATACGCCGTCGTTTTCAAAGACCATATTCTTATATGTCTTCTCCGTTACGGGCTTGAGTACATTATCGGGAACTACGAAGCGGTATGAGATATCATCAATGTCATACTCCTCAAAGGTCATGAACACCTCTGCCTTGTCTGCAGGGAGCTGCTTTGCGTGATTCCAGGAATCCTCAACCTCCTGCTCGGTCACACGGTACTTTCTGAGCATGGTACCCGAATATGCCTGCAGGGATTCTATGGTGAATACCGACTCCTCGCCGCCCGTCACCCATGCAACGGGAGCATCAACGCTTATATGATACAGCGTCGGATCGTTGTCGTCCTTTACCGCAAAGCCGTAGTTCGGGCCGTAGTCTCCGTCAAGGCCCTGCTCATATATCTCTGCGCCGATGGTCTTTGTGACGATGAAGAAATGATCGTATTTATCGTTGAAAGCCTTGTCGTTTATCCTTGCGTCGAGCAGTATCTTGGGCTGTTGTGTGTCGCCTGCGATACCGATAAGCGTTGTGCTGATAAGATCGGTATTTATCGTCTCGCCGAATCCTGCATACCCCTTTACCGCAGCTCCCTGTGATGCTGCATCTACAGGATCGGTAACGGTGAAATAATACCCCGAATCAACCAGCTCTGCTGTTGTCTGATCATCGATATAGTGACTGAATATAAATGACATTGGGCCATGTCCTGCAGCGCCTGCCGCTGCTGTGACCGCCACTGCCGATACTGCGACGAATGCCGCCGCAAGGCCTGCGAATCTTCTTGTATGTATCTTTCTTCTTCTGATATCTGCGCCTGATAAACTCTTTTTAGCCATGATAAGCATCTCCTCACTGCTGACATTATAGTTCTCATCACAGAATCTGTCTATCTCGTTCTTATATGAATCGATACTCATAATGTCCAGCCTCCTTTTCAAGTCTGTTCTTTATCTTCTGTCTGCCCCTGTCAAGCCTTGTCTTGACTGTCGGCTCCCTCAGACCGAGAACATCTGCTATCTGTTTTACAGACCAGCCCTCATAGTAGAAAAGATGTATCGGTATCCTGTACTTTTCGGGAAGTGCGAGTACCGCACTCATGACGTCGCTGTGATCTTCCTTCTCCCTGTCGGGGAGATTCTCGTCGAGTTCCTCATACGATGACCATCTCGAATCCCTTATGTGATTCTTTGACAGGTTCACCGCAACACGTATCAGCCACGCCTTGATATGCTCATCGCTTTCAAATTCCTTGTTATATGCGTACAGCTTTACGAACACTTCCTGTGTGAGGTCGGAGGCATCCGCTGTATTGCGGATATAGTTGTATATGACAGAATAGACACTGTTTTTGTTTTTCTCATATATCCTGACAAAAAGCTCATCTGTCACAGCCATTACCTCCTTCGGTCCGTTCTCCTTGCGGATGATGCTTTGAGCTCAGCGCATCATCCATTACATACTTAAAAGTATGCTCATCAGGGCCCTTTCGACTGTAATACACCCGAAAAGGGCAAAAGGTTTCATTTTTTCAAAAAAATTTTTTACGGAATGATTTTTTGAGAGCTTCTACAGCAATAGCCGCTGTTTATGCGGCTATCCATAGGGGTATGATCAGCAGTTGCCTGTATACACATATCTGAGTTCCTCGCGCGCGATGTCCGCAAGACGGTATATGAGCCTCACGTCTGTGGGCGGTCTGTCCTGCATATGAAAATGGGGGAAGAATCTTGAGATATGATAGGGCACACGGGTACCGACAGTATTTCCGCTCTCATCCGTAAGTCCTGCTATCCACCTGCTGATATTTCTGATCTCATCCTCTGTGTCATTCACGCCGGGTATGACAAGCGTTGTTATCTCAACATGACACAGCTGCACTGCCCGTGCTATAAAACGTTTTACTGTTTCAAGGTCTCCGCCGCACATTCTGTAAGTACTGTCAGTAAAGCCCTTGAGGTCAATATTCATCGCATCGATGAAGGGGGCTATCTCCTCGAGTATTTCGGTTTCTGCATTTCCGCTGGTCACAAGCACATTCTCCATCCCCCGAGCCTTCACTTCGCGGGCAGTATCCCTTACGAATTCATACCCTGCCAGCGGCTCGTTATATGTATATGCCACACCTATATTCCCCCTGCTGCGGCATTTCTCCGCTATAGCGGCTATATCCGCAGGGGTATACTCATCAGCGGCATATTCATACATCTTTGCCTCATCAGACCAGGATATGCTGTGATTCTGACAGAAGGGGCATCTGAGGGAACAGCCGAAGCTGCCCACAGACAGCACATATTTCCCGGGATGAAATCTTGCAAGCGGCTTTTTCTCCACGGGATCGAGGGCCAGGGACGTGACCTTTCCGTAGTTTACCGGAACTACAGCGCCGTCCTTACAGGTGCGCACACCGCAGAATCCGCGCCCGCCCTCGGGTATGCTGCAGTGCCTGAAGCATACATTACATACCATACTGCAAACTCCTAAAAATGTCTGACTACCTCAAATCTTTCAAGGTGATAGTTATCATCGGGGGATATACCGCCCTTCTGCATTGCTATGGCTATCTGCTCCTCCACGGTATCGACCCCGTCGATATCGGGCAGAAGAAGTCCGCGCTTCCATCCGCAGGAGACGATAACGCCGTATCTCTTTACATCAAGCTCTGCAGGCGAGGATATCCTCTCGGGCTTTCCGAGCACATCCACATTTATCTCAAGGGCTCCGAGCTCATCCTCCGTTATGGGTTCAAAGCGGGGATCGCGTGTTGATGCGCTTATGGCATTTGATATGATCTCCTCGCATATATTCCTCTTTGTGGGGGCGATCGTGCCGATGCAGCCTCTTAGCTGGCCGTTCTTATGTATCGACACGAACACTCCCGCCTTGTTTTTTGTCAGTTCCTCCGGCACATCGCGGGGCTTTATTATCTCTCTGCGGGTCACATAGGCCTCTATCGTCCGCCATGCAAGCTGCACGTACTCATCACAGCCTGCTTTTTTCTCAGCGGACAGCTGCTGCTGTTTATCCGTATATATATCCAGAAATCGTCTGCTGTCATCCGTGCCGCAGGGATAAAACGAGCATATCCCGTAGCCTACACCCGTAACATCCTCATGTGAATAGAACCTGGGCTTTACCGCGACTCCGTCAAGGGCTCCCGCCATGATAACAAAGGAGCGGTGTCCGCACTCCGCCGCCTTTTCGCAGAAGCTCTCGTCAAATTCGAGCAGCTTCCCGAATTCCGCCTGTGAGCACACCTCCATGACTCTCTTGTCATACTCGGGTCCCTCGGGTGCAAAGCCGTAGGGCCCGTGCTTCTGAAGCTTGTGTGACAGGTCGCCGCTGGCCACATAGACTATGCGCTTGTCTGTCCTGTCTGCGGCTTCCTTTATGCACTGCCCCAGGCGGTAATGCTCTGTCAGCGGCAGTCCCGAAAGCCCGATGCGCACAAGCCTGAAGTCACGGTATTTCTGCGTGATGAAATACAGCGGCACCATTGTGCCGTGATCGAGGGCTGCGTCCCTTTCGCCGAAGGTCCCCGCCGGGACTCCCCTCTCGCCGCATATCAGAGTGATATCCTTCACAAGCTCGGTGTCATATTCCATATCAAAGCTCACATCGGGGGCGCCGAACTGTGAAAAGCTCCCCTTTGCTCCCTTTCGGGGCGATATGTGGAAATAATCGCCGTACATCACGCTGTGCGGGCTTGATATGATTATGGTATCGGGCTTCAGAGCCGCTATCTCATCAGCGGTCTCTTCATATGAAGCGATGGTCTTTGCCACCTGCTTTTCGCCGCCCCTGCCGACCTGCGGCACGATAAGAGGCGGATGCGGCACGATGAATGCTGCTGCTATCATGATATCAGCTCCTTTTTAGTCGGTCTCTGCAGCTATTTACGCGATGCTTTCAGTTCATCTGCAAAGAGTTCGGTCAGCACAGCCAGTTCCTTTGCTGTCGGGTGATCTCCCGAATCGACAATACCCAGCACACGGCCTATTATCCTTATATTGTCCCCCTCGGTCTTTTCGCCGAAGGGCAGGGCGGGATTGACCGATTCGAGCCTGTTGTCGGCGGTCATCCTCTTTATTACACCGCCGTTCGCGGTGGTGCATATTACATCCTGCCCGGGAAAGGCGGAGTCGGTATACTCAACATACACCAGGTCGCCGTCATGATACACGGGCAGCATACTGTCGCCGCTGACGGTGATCACCGCATCGGCTCTGCGGTTGCAGTCATTCTTTCTTATAAAGATATGGTCGCAGTCGTCCATATATTCGCTGCCCTGTCCTGCAGCCGCCTTTGTCTGCGGCTTTTCGAGTATGGTAAACGAGCTTTTCAGATATCTCTCCTGCGCGGCCAGCTCCTCATCAAGCATATCATATACTATCTTTGAAGCGGTGCGCCTGTTGGTATCGTTCATCATACGGTAATTCCTGAGCAGACCTTTTTCTTCCTTTGTGAGAGAGCCGTCATCACTGACGCCGTACAGGTCATTGAGCGTGATATCGAGTATATCACACAGCTTTACTATCAGGTCATGCTCGGGCTTGTACTTGTCTGCGACCCAGTTGGTCACAGAATTGCGGGACACACCCAGCATCTGTGCGAGCGCAGGCTGTGATATCCTCTTTTCCTTCATAGCCTTTTGTATTATATCACCGAAAAGAACCTTTTCTTCACTGTTTATGCTCTTTTTCATAATCATGCTCCTGTCTGTATATTTGCTGTCACACACATAATAGCACATATATTCTTTGCTGTCAACAAAAAAATCGCAGGCTCTTTCAAAGAACCTGCGATCATGATGGTGCCGGTAGTCGGGGTCGAACCGACACGGTATCGCTACCAACGGATTTTGAGTCCGTCACGTCTGCCAATTCCATCATACCGGCATATCGGGAACAAGGTATATTTTACCATATAATCATCCTGTTGTCAAGCAATGATATCATAAAAA
>CACZPE010000360.1 GCA_902782875.1 uncultured Ruminococcus sp.
CAGATCTTCCCTGCGGAAAATACCTGAGAAATGCGCTTTTATATCACCTGTAAGACACAGCACTGCCGCCGCCGATATTGACGGTGCTGCCGCCTGTATTCCGAACAGGATAAACCGCATTATTTCATTTGAAACGACATTCTGCAGCATCATTGCCGCAAACGCCGTCAAGAACGCACACTGCAGAAATATAATAATATCAAAATGTTTTTTCATAACATCATTGTATTGAAAATCACTATCCACAACTTAAGAGCTTTGAAAATAATTTATGATCCCTTAAGTTGTGGATAGTGAATTTCTGATTGCTGATCGATCAGAAGTATTTCTTCTCTTTTGTAAGCCTCAGCAGCATTTCGAGGCGTACCTCGTCCCTGTATTCGGGGCGGATCATGTAGTACATATAGTTTTCGAGCACGTTGATATCGGGTACGCTCCTGCCCTCTATCTTGAAGTTGCGGTAGCCCATATCCGCGTATACCCCGTATACCGCGTCGGGGGAGATATGCAGCGGTGAATCTGTGGTCTGGTAGAGATTCTTGAGCATACACTCACATTCAAACGGCTCCGGCTCGCACATGCTGTGGTTCTTTATCAGATACTCAGCGCACTTTATCTGGCTTCTGCCTATGGAGCGGTAATGCTCCCCCCTGCGTTTGCAGTGAGGCGTGCAGCAGGGATTTATCAGCAGCTCCGCCTTTTCCTTGTGGGGAAGTCTGCGAAGCAGCTCGAAGTTGTTGTTGAAATTATAATCGAGCACAACGAGGGAGTAATCCTTCTCCAGCTCCTTTTCAAGCTCCTTTTCGTCCTCTATCTGCTTGCAGGTGGAGGATGTGAGCTTCATGCCCGGGAAGTTCTTTCTGATATGCTCCTCGAGCAGGGGAGAGAACACGATGGCTTCGTTGAGGCCGTTGTCCGCGGCTTTGAGTATGGAGTTGCAGAGAGGGTCCGACAGATGCTCCTTCTTCAGCACGGGATTGGTGAGGGTGAAGCGGCAGGGGATGCCTCTGCGGTTGAACTGTCCGAGTATCTCCTTTATCACTCTCGGGTCGCACTGACCCTGGAGAAATCTGCCTCCGTTCCATATCATATTCGGGAATATCCCGTATACCGAGCCTATCCCCGCCCCCTCCATAACGGTCTCGGGGGCGCTTGTGACATGGTCTGCCATCATTATATTTATCTTGAAGTGTCTTGCAAAATCGGGCAGGTGAAAACGATATTCCATAGCTATCCGCCTATTCAGTCTTTATGGCATCTATCGTGTCAATTATGGAGACATTGCCGTTTGTCACGATACCGGTGCTGTTTGGAGAGAGGAGCAGCAGATCGAGTCTGCAGCTGGTGATGTCGACATCTCCGCTGCCCTCGGAATCGCCGATGCCTGTTATGCTGTTGCCGCCACACTCGATCTTGACATCGGTGTGTGACAGCTTTATGCCGAGCTTACCGCTGTCGGTGCCCACGCATCTGATGGTCCTGCCGTGGAAATCGCCGAAAACGCTGCCGTAGTTGATATGTATCTGGCCCGAGCCGTTCTTCATAACGCCTATGCCGCAGAGATTGGAGCCCGACAGGTCGACAAAGCATCTGAAGTTGCGCAGCTCTATATCCGCGCGGCCCTCGTATGCGCCGACGCCTATGGAGTTGGAGGCATTGACATTCACCGCAAGCACGCATTCTCCGAGCTCTGCGATGCAGTTGCCCCATACGGAGCCTACTCCGACTGCCACGGTGCCTTCACAGGTGATGCGCACATCGCCGCTTACAAATCTTATCTTGCTGCCCGAATCATTCCTGCCGCCGCCTATGCCGACAGAGGTGTCGCCGTAGGAGGATATGATAAGCCTTCCCGAACAGGCTATGGTGATATTTCCGTAGCCCGAATCCCTGTCAGAGCCTATGCCGTAGGAGGATGTGCTCGACGCCTGTATCTCCAGTGTGCCTGCTCCCGTAATGCGGAGGGATGCACCGGAGGGAACGTTTATGCCCCTCTTGAGCAGACGGTTCGTGCCGACTATCTCTATCTCGGCGTCGCTGTTGTCGCCGAGGGTGATATTTGCGGATTCCTTGTCGTTTGATATCACGGCATCGCAGAGTATGATCCTTGTCTTTATGCCGTCCTTGATTATTATGGGGATATTCACCGAGTTCTCGGTGCCGCCCTGCACGGTGACATTCTCTGTATCTATGAATACAGCGGAGTAATGCCTTGCCGCAAGATCAAAGAGGTTTATGGTCTCGTGATCGGCGGGGTGGTAGTATCTTGATACGCTGCTGAGCTCGGTATTTATCCTGATGATCTCGTTTACCACGTTCTCGGATATGCTGCTCTGCAGGTACTGTCTCGGGCGGGCGGTGTAGAAGCCCTGCATCAGATCGACGCCGAGCTTTATCATGACCTTCATCTCGTCATAGGTCTCCACGCCCTCTGCAAGAGCCTTGAAGCCGTTGGAGTGGATGAATTCTATTATACTTGATACCAGCTGCTGTATCTTCGGCTTCTTGTTGATGCCGTTTATCAGCGCACGGTCTATCTTTACGTAATCGGGGTTGTAGCGCAGCAGATTTGATGTATTGGAATATCCCGTGCCGTAGTCGTCTATCGCAAGCTCGATGCCGCTCTTGTTCAGGCGGTCCTTTATGTTCATCAGCTTTTCACTTACGACCTCGGTCTGCTCGGTGAGCTCTATTACGATATGCTCCATCACATCGCCGTAGGTGTTCACAAGATCGTTCCAGTCCTCGTCGGAGAGGATATACGCAGATATGGAGTTTACAAACATCTTCTTGTCTGCAAATTCCTCCATATGGTTTGCTACGTCGCGCAGCGCGTTGCTCATGGTGCAGCGCTCAACGTCATAGAGCCTGTTGCACTTGGCTGCAGTCTCTATTACCTCCTCGGGGGAGAGATTTATGGAGTTCTCCGTGCGCATCAGCGTCTCATAGGCATAGATGCTGCCGTTATGGGAGCTTACTATCGGCTGGAAGTTGTATACAAATAGGTTGTCGTCAACGAGCTGGGTAAATCTTCTTGCCTTGTCGTATTCGATATGGCGCTTTTCGTAAAGCTCCTTTGAGTATCTGAGTATGGAGCCCTTGCCCAGGGCGTTTGCCTGATAGAGCATGAATTCAGCGGTGTTCATCTTCTGCAGGGGGTCTGCGGTCTGGTCGGCGCAGCCTGCGGTAAAGGTGATGTCATCCACGGATTCAAGAGCGTTTTTCTGCAGCTCTTCCAGATAGTCGCCGCAGTCTGTGTCTATATCGGGTATAAAGAGCCAGTATCTTCTCTTGCCGCATCTGGATATGAGTGCGGCGGGCTCGCTCTCGGTTATCGCACTGAGAAGGCTCACTACCGAGAAGGGTGACGGCAGCCCATCAAAGGACTGCACCTCCATCATGGCAAGCAGGGAATTGCCGCGGGCATTGACCAGCGCTGTCATAAGGCTGCCTCTGCTGCAGAGCCTTGCATCCGAGGAGGATACCCTGTTGAGCTTTATTATACCTGCGGATATACCGTCCTCACATGAGAACTGTCTTACCGACAGGGGAGATACATTCTCTTTCTGTTCAGCTATCGACCTTACTATGGAAAGCATATTCTCATAGGTAGGTTCTTCCGAGATGCCGAGCAGCTTCATGGCATTCTGGTCGAGCATGACTCTGTATTCTTTTGAGTCGGCGAGGTAGCCGCCTATTTCGGGCGACAGTGAGAGCAGCGTGTCCCATGCTTCGCCAAATATCTTATGCCAGGTCTGTTTCATCAGATCAACTCCGCATCAACGGTTTTTTGATAAATATGCATAAAACTGCATTCTATATTATTATACATTATTATTCAATTATTGTCAAGGAATTTTGGAAATAAGAGGGTTTAGGGTTTAGCAAGTGTGGAGTTTGGAGTGTTGAGAGTGGAGTTGAAACCCTTCCACCAATGCCCCGATGGGGCATTGGTGGAAGGGTTTCCCCGCTAATTAATCTGAAAAAGCCATCCCCGCCCGATGTGCGCAGGCCAGTTCCGCTATAGCTGCAGAATCGGCAGGGCCTGCCTACAGCAGATCATCGGCTCCGTTCAGTGCTTTGCTTTCAAAGCTTCCAGTCTCTTTATAAGCCGCTATGAACGCATCGATATCAGGGTACACTTCTGCTTTCAGGCCGATCTTCCTGTATTCCTGATGATATGCTTCCAGAATGCGGTCAAATCCTTCAGCTGTCTTTTTCAGATCATCGGGATTGAAGACTGCGAGCACATCATACGAATCGATATCGCCATCGCTTCTGATGTCCGACATCATCTCGTTCAGGCTGCTAAGACTCATGAACGCCAGATGGCGATCTCCGGTCTCTGCTGCGACCTGCATTTTGCCATGCCAGTTCGAGAACATTTCTTCATAGCTGCCGGACAGTGATCCTGCATCAGCCTTATTTTTCTCCTGTTTAAAAGTATGCTTTTCCTTTTCAAAGCAAACCGTCAGCTCTTTCACCAACAACGACAGCCGCTCTTTCAGTGCAGGGACTGTTCCTGCTGACAGTATATCTTCTATCATTCCGCAAAGCCTTTCAGGACGTTTTGTCATGGCGTACAGTTCATCATAACGGCGTCTGACGCCTTTTTTGAAATAGCATTTGTTCAGCATGGCAACTGCGTTTTCCGCAAAATACAGTACACCGCCGGCCTGCTTGCGTATCTCTGTCAGATCATCTCCGATCATGGCCAGGGCATAGCAGTGAAGAGCATCCTTCAGGATGTTTTCCGCTTTCTGGAAATCTGCTTCACAGAAAGGTTCCGCCAGCTTCTGCAGTACCTGCTCACGCAGCGTTTCCAGTTCGCTCCGGTACTTTTCATCCGTGCAGTAAACGATCTGTGCATCCATAAGCTTGGCTATATTTGGGTGCTCATAAGCGGCATCCCGCCGCAGGCTCTCCCAATCGGTACAGTAGATATCATGTCCTACGCCGATGTCCTCCTGTATAAACGCTTTCCCGAGCTGCCATCCGCGATCGTCGTTGATGAGGATCAACAGATCCAGATCGGACAGCGGATGTATATCGCCAGTCTGAAATGAGCCATAGATCCCGATCAGCGCAATCGCACCGGGACACAGTGCCTTTTCTTTTTCCAACACAGCGTCAATGATTTTCTGGTTTCTGATTTCGTTATTATCCATATTCTCCTCACAATTTTACGCGATGATGCGGCCATATTTCTATATTTACTGTGTTTCATATGACCGCAGTTCATTTCAATGATGATAATGCAAACAGAAGTTTACTGTTTAAATGATAGGATGGATCATTCCTAGGCTCTCGACAGTATATTTTACACGTATTACAATAATAATGAATACATATAATAAAATCATAGCACATTTTAACAAGGCATTCAAGGGATTATAAATAATTCACATTTCACTACGGTCATATATGACTCTTAAGACTATATAGAGAGAAAAACAAATGAATAATTGAACACCCTATACAGATCATTAATCAACAGATTTGTATAGGGTGTATTGCTATATCACGGCTTTTGTGGAATGTTCCGTTTCGGTGGTCCTGCTCAGGCACACCGGACGGGGATAATTGCTCATTGCTATTTTCTAATTGATTAATTGACATTCCCGTAATAATGTGCTATTATAGATAATGCAGATCCAACGAAAGGAAAGTGAATTTCATGAGTGAATGTACAGCAGAGAGCTGTTCCTCATGCAGCCTCAACTGTTCTCAGAGAAAAGGACCGCAGAGCTTCATAGAAAAGCTCGGCGAGGGCAGCAGTGTAAAGAAAGTCATTGGCGTAGTAAGCGGAAAGGGCGGCGTAGGTAAATCCCTGGTAACGGGACTGCTCGCAACCGCTTTCTCGAAGAAATACAGCACAGCGATACTTGACGCTGATATCACAGGTCCGTCGATACCCAAGATGTTCGGCATAAGCGAACGCGCTACAGGTACCGACAAGGGGCTTATCCCCGTAAAGAGCAAGGGCGGCATAGGTATGATGAGCCTTAACCTCCTGCTTGAGAACCCGACTGACCCCGTTGTATGGAGAGGCCCTGTTATAGCAGGCGTTGTAAAGCAGTTCTGGGGCGAGGTAGTATGGGGCGATGTGGACTATATGTTCGTTGATATGCCTCCGGGAACGGGCGATGTGCCGCTTACGGTGTTCCAGTCGATACCCGTTGACGGCATAATCATCGTGGCATCCCCCCAGGAGCTGGTATCGATGATAGTGGGCAAGGCTGTCAATATGGCCCGCCTTATGAATATACCCATACTCGGCATAGTCGAGAATATGAGCTATATCGAATGTCCCGACTGCGGAAAGAAGATATACCTCTACGGCGAGAGCCATGTAAGCGCGGCTGCGGAGGAATACGGCCTGAAGGTGCTCGGCAGCATACCTGTATCGCCTGATATAGCATCACGCTGCGACAAGGGCGAGGCAGAGAGCATAGAGGGCAGCTGGCTCGATGAGGCTGTGTCCGCGATAGAAGCTCTCTGATACACAAAAAAATAAACGAAAGGGGGGACTGATACTGGTCATCCGCAGGGTGTGCGGATGATGATCGGTACGATATGAGAAAGAAGCCGTTTTTTACAGCTGCTGCGGCTGCGGCAGTGCTTATGTCGTCTTTCAGTACTGCGGGATATGCCGATAATGATATCTCCGACGAGATAGACCATGCGGTATTCACCGTATCCACAAACAGCAGCAGGGCGGTCAGCAGATATATCTACGGTATAAACGACAACAGCGATCTCTCAGGGTTCAGTCCCACCGTTATAAAGCAGTGCAGCACAGCGGTGAGCTCCTATAACTGGGAGACCAACGCTGCCAATTCGGGTATATCGGGCGGAAGCACCAACGATGTATCCCTTGTGGGCGGATATCCCTCCACCTACTGGCGCACCCCTGCACTCTATACCGAACAGCTCGTATCCAAGGCGTCAAGATACAATATCTCCATGCGTCTTGTGACACTGCAGATGATGGGCTCGGCTGCGGGCGATTCTCTCGGTGTGGTAGACGAAGAAGATACTGCAGCGCGCTGGAAGAAGGTAAGATACTCCAAGAGCGATGCCTACTCCACCAGACCCGATGTGCAGGACGACAGCATATACATGGACGAGTATGTGAGCTTTCTTGTCAATATGTACGGCACCTCGGACAAGGGCGGCATAAACGGATATATGCTCGACACCTGCCCCGATAAATGGGCGGAGGAATTCCCGTATGCGCCCACCTCAAAGGTGACTCCTTCTGAGTATACCGACCGCTCGGCACAGCTTGCACAGGCGGTCAGGACGATAGACGGCAATGCGATGATATTCGGGCCATCACTGTCCGGCCTTGACGGGTGCATAAACTTCGGCGATGAGGATGAATGGATATCGGGCGGCTATGCGGCCGACAATATGTGGTTCGTCGATTACTATCTCGATGAGATGAGAAAGAAAAGCGACGCCGCAGGCCAGAGACTGCTCGACTGTTTTGATATACACTATTACACCGCGGCGCGTTCGCCTCTCGGGGAAGACGTGCTCACATCAAATGACGATACCTCCGACAAGTACCGCATGCAGGCGGTCAGGACACTGTGGGACCAGGACTACACCGAGAACAGTGTTACAGGCCTTGTGAACAAGCGCTTCACGCCTGTACTCCCGACCTTGCAGGCATCGCTCAGGGTGAATTACCCCGACACGTTGCTGTCGGTATCCGAATACGATTTCGGCGGCGGCGGACGCATGAGCGGCGCCATAGCCGAGGCGGAGGCCCTGGGCACATTCGCATCCGAGGGCGTGTTCCTTGCGTGCCTGGCACCGTCGGGCGACTACCGCTTCCAGAAAGCGGCCATAAGGCTCTATACCGACTATGACGGCGAGGGCTCCTCCTTCGGAAACGGCATACTCACCACTACGGGCGAGGACAGGACAAGCGCGGTATATGCAGGTATCAGCAACGACGATATCTCGTCCGTAAGGCTGGTAGTCACCAATCAGAACCTTCTTATGGACAAGCTTATTGATATAGATATTGACAGCGGCTATGACTACCGTGTCGAGAGCGCGTATATGATAGACAGCGATACGGCGGATATAGTTGAGGCGGATATATCGGATTTTTCGCAGACAGACAGCGGCATATCCTTTACGGCAGGCCCTCTTTCGGCATATATGATCGTGCTCAGCGGTGAGATGCCCGAGGAATCGCTGCCCGATGAGACCGCCATCAGTCATGTGGACAGGCCCGATGTGAAGGAGACAAGGCCCTCACAGACAGTGCGCGACGACACGGACAGCACCGTCAGCGAGACCGCTCCGCCCGAGGAGGAGAGCGGCACGGAGAGTGTATCCTCCGATGAGACTAACGCATATGAAACACGTATATTTACAGAGCCTGCGGAGGTCACCGAAACAGAAGTGACGGAGCCCGCACCGCAGCAGAAAACTCCCGCGCCCCTGCCCGTGAAGATACTGGGCTCGCTGCTGACAGGCATCGCCCTGCTGGGAGTATTCTATATCATCGTATTTGACAGGAAATAACCGTTAAGAGCATGACGCGTTTATGATAGTACACAAAGGACTTCAAGGAGGATTTTTCAATGGCTGATCCAAGATCTACCGTTGCGGTCGCCTGCCCTATATGCGGCGGCGATGTGCAGTTCGATCCCACTCTGGGCAAGCTGGTATGTGAGTACTGCGGCTCTGAGATAACCCCCGAGGAAGCTCAGGCACGCTATGACAAGGAGGAGGCCAAGCTCAACGAGAGGGAGCAGGCGCATCCGTCCTCCTCATCATCCGATGACGGATGGGGAGAGGACAGCGACGACATGAAGGCTTTCAGCTGTTCGTCCTGCGGTGCCGAAATGATCGCAGAGGAGAATACCGCTGCGATGATATGCCCCTTCTGCGGCAACAGCACTATAGTTCCCGCACAGTTTGAGGGCGCTATACGCCCCGACTGCCTTGTGCCCTTTGCGTTCACAAAGGATCAGGCGGTGTCAAAGTACAAGGGGTACTACTCGGGCAAGAAGCTGCTCCCGAAATCATTCGATGCGGGTAACCACATCGAGGAGATACAGGGCGTATACGTGCCCTTCTGGCTCTATGACGGCTCTGCGGAGATAGATGCGCGCTACAGGGCGTATGACAAGAAGGAGCATCAGGACGAGACGGAGATAATCTTCTACAACGTGCAGAGACAGGGCACGCTGGGCTTCAAGAACGTACCTACCGATGCGTCCGAGAGAATGCCCGATGACCTGATGGATTCCATAGAGCCCTATGATTTCACAAAGCTTGCGGATTTTAATATATCCTATCTTCCCGGATTTCTTGCCGAGAAATCGAACTCAGAGGAGCAGGCGGAGCTTGAAAGGGCTGAGAAGCGCATAAAGGGCTCCATATCCTCGCTTTCAAGGAAGTCCGTAAGACATGACGGCATAGACAACGCCCAAGAGGATATAGACGTGGAGTTCGGCAACAGAAGATATGTGCTGCTGCCGGTATGGTATCTTGTTACAAAGTGGAACGACAGGCAGTGGACCTTTGCGATGAACGGCCAGACGGGCAAATTCATCGGCGATCTGCCCATCGACCCCGGCAAGATGGCTGTAAGGCTCATCATAGCGTTTATTGCGGCTCTTGCTGTGGTATACCTGCTTGCCTCCGACATATGGTACGGCATATTCGCAGGCTTCATAGCTGCGGCGATAGTGGGCTTTTCGAGCTATGCGAGCATGAAGCCCGTAAGCCGCGCAAACGATGCAGCAGGATATGTGGAGGACCTGAAGCTCTCCCTTGCCACCGAGCAGTATGACCACACGGAACATCGCAAGAAACAGAGAAACAATTGACAATTAGCAATGAGCAATTAGCAATTAATCCCCGTCCGGTGTGTTTGCACACATCGGATGGGGATGATTTTTTATGTAATTAGCGGTAGAACCCTTCCACCACCAGCCGTAGGCTGGTGGTCCCCCTCATTGCTACGCAATGAGGACTTCCCTTTCAGGGGAGGTTCTGACGTATTATGTTTGTTTGAACGAAACCATTTTATTCGCAAAGACGTAAGAGTAAAGCAATAAGCACTGTACAAAA
>CACZPE010000361.1 GCA_902782875.1 uncultured Ruminococcus sp.
ATAAGAAGATAGCAAATCTCGTTTCGGATGATGTGAGATATATTAGCGCCATAAAATCAAATATAGAGAATGACAAGGTATGCTGCCCCAACTGCGGTTTTGAAAATGAT
Organism: uncultured Ruminococcus sp.; assembly: GCA_902782875.1. The sequence goes on from CACZPE010000361.1 coordinate 111, forward strand.
CTTGCATCTTTCATTGACGGCTGTGATGCCTGCGGAAGCAAATTTGACGTGCATGATTTTGATACCAAGGTTTCGGGCTTTGCTCTCGAAGGAGATATACCATCGATCATACGGCGCACTATAAATGATTCTACAAAGATATATACCGTGTTTTTCATGATGTATATAGTGATGTTTTTCGGTGTGGGCATACTCTGCGCGATAAATGAGGATATATCGTCAAAGATACTCGGTGCCGGCAACGGAATGATATTTTTCATGATACTCTCGTTATCGTTTTTTACTCTTTTCTTCGGTGCGCTGTTTATAAATGTGGGTACGATCATCGGTAATATTATCGGAGCATCGATATCAAAAAAGTATACCGAAAGAATAACAGGCATCTATAATATTTCACAGAAGATAACCGACTTCTCTGCAGAGGATTTCTATCAGTATCTCGAGCAGGAACTCAGAGCTTTGCATCTTACCGAGAAGGGAGAGGGCCTTCTTCCGTTCTGGAAGGCATACAGTCAGGTCCCTGATTACTCCAACGTTATAGATCTTGACCTTACCAGAGTCGAGTTCCATGCTGTGCATCAGCTTTCAGACTGCTATGAGATAAGTCTGACAGCCTATATGAGGCTTGCGGTCTATGAAAACGGCCGTGTCAAGTATATTTACGAGAATGCGGACATCACTCTCAGCGGCAAAAAAGAGACTGTAAACCGTCCGCTTACGGCACTGAGGCTTTATCATTGCAGGGGATGCGGTTCTTCGATAGATATTTTCGGCTCGGAGGAATGTCCGTACTGCCGCAGATCGATAGACTATTCGGATTACGGATGGACTATAACGGAGTATTCAGCAAAGACCGTGTTTGCTCTGTCGATACAGACATGCAGACTGATATTTGCTGCAGCGGCTGTGCTTATAGTTGGTTCCTTCACCCTGTTCAAGGGCATAGACATTATGACTTCGATGGGATTTTTCAGATAAAAAGAGCTGTTGTTACAGCCCTTTGAGAATACAAAACGGGACTGCTCTGATGCAGCCCCGTTTTGTATTATTCTGTTCTGAGCGCTTCCACAGGATCCTTCTTTGCGGCAACGCCTGATGGTATAAGTCCTGCTGTGAGAGTAAGCGCCATGCTTATAAGTACAAGTATGACAGATCCTTTCCAAGGCAGAACGGCTTTTAAGTCTTCTATTTCGGTCAGACTGTAGAGTATCATATTTATCGGGAATATCGCCAGGAATGATACTATTATGCCAAGCATACCCGATGTGAATCCCACTATAAGTGTCTCTGCATTGAATACGCGGGAGATATCACGCTTTGATGCGCCTATCGCACGAAGTATGCCAATCTCTCTTGTGCGCTCCAGTACGGATATATAGGTTATGATACCTATCATGATCGAGGATACAACAAGGGATATAGCCACGAATGCGATTAGAAGATAGGATATACCGCTTATGATATCGGTGATCGATGACATAAGCAGGGCAACATAGTCGGTATAGTGTATGACGTCTTCCTCGGATGCATTGTTGTTGTAGTCCTCTATTGCTTCTGCAATGACATCTTTCTGTGCAAAGGTCTTTGCAAATATCATGATCGTTGACGGATCATCCTTATCGGTATTACCGAGTGAAATCAGAAGGTCATCATAGTTTAAATCCGAGAATTCCTCGGGGATGAATTCGTCAAAAGCCATGGCATACTGCTCATCGGTGAATATAGTCATATCGAGCATGGATGCAAGCTGATCGTCGCTCATATTTTCAAGTGACTGCTGCATCTGTTCAGCGAACTGTTCCCTGTAGTTTTCGCCCATAGCTTCACGGATATAGCTCATAAGAGTTTCGTCATCCATCTGTGAAAGGTATTTTCTGAGCATGCCTTCGCCTATTCCCATCTGCTCGGCATAGCCTGTGACGATCATATCCTCAAGAGTATCCCTGTCGTACTGTGAAAGAAGATCATCGGTCATCTGATCCATATCATCGGGAGTGGGCAGAGAAGACAGA
>CACZPE010000362.1 GCA_902782875.1 uncultured Ruminococcus sp.
CATAGCCATTTATGATACCTCTTTCGTATCGTACCCGTCGGGTACATCTTATTTGTTCTCTTCCTTGCTTTCCGTATAGTCCACTACCTGATTATACAGATCCTGATCAAGAGGATATATGCCCACATCACCGAGCTCTGCAACGGTGGGATGTCTGTAGGTCTTTGTCCCCTGGCCGTCGGTGAGCAGAAGGTTGCCTTCATCGTCAAAGGCCACTCTCACTCTGCCGCTGCCGTCCTCGCCGACCATCACGATATCGTCCCTGAGCTCGTACGGTGTCCTGTAAACATAGCCGGGGTATTTCTTTGACGGCTCATGCAGAGCCATAACATTGTCAGCGGTAAATTCCATAGCGTAGTAGTAATCGGTATCGGCAGAATCTGTCTGGAAGAACTCCGGACCGTCCATACTGCACCATACGCCGATTATCTTTGTCTTATACTCATCATAGTTTACTTTGTTGCTGCAGGCTGTAAAAATGCACATCACAGCCATTACACACAAGAGCAGTCTTGTTTTCAAAGGATCTCACCCTTCTTTTATAAAAAATCTAAAAGCAAGTGCAGCGTAGCTGTATATCTACAGCTCCTTTAACACAGTCTGGTGACGGCACTTGCTTTATGGATTATTCTGTTTTAAAAGTTATTACTTTCTCTTCTGATCGAGCTTAGCCTTTACATGAGTGGGAAGGCCGAAGATATTGATGAAGCCTGCTGCATCAGCCTGATCGTAAACCTCATCCTCGTCGAATGTAGCAACTTCCTCATCATAGAGAGTATAGGGAGATGTAACGCCTGCATTCATAACGTTGCCCTTGTAGAGCTTGAGCTTTACATCGCCTGTAACGGTCTTCTGGGTATCGTCAACGAAAGCGGAAAGTGCTTCCCTGAGAGGTGTGAACCACTGGCCGTTGTATACGAGATCAGCAAACTTGATGGAGAGATAGGACTTCATCCTTGTGGTCTCCTTGTCAAGGCATATGGTCTCGAGAGTATCGTGTGCCTTGTAGAGGATCGTTCCGCCGGGAGTCTCATATACGCCTCTGGACTTCATACCAACGAGACGGTTCTCAACGAGATCCATGAGGCCTATGCCGTTCTCGCCGCCGAGCTTGTTGAGATAGGATACGAGCTCTACGCCGTTCATTGTCTTGCCGTCAACAGCGGTGGGGATACCCTTTTCAAAATGTATGGTAACATATGTAGCCTTGTCGGGAGCCTTCTCGGGAGAAACGCCGAGCTCAAGGAAGCCTTCCTTGTTGTACTGAGGCTCGTTTGCGGGATCCTCAAGATCGAGGCCCTCGTGGGAGAGATGCCAGATGTTCTTGTCCTTGGAATAGTTGGTCTCTCTTGTTATGCGCAGGGGGATATTGTGTGCCTCTGCATAGTCGATCTCCTGGTCTCTTGACTTGATGTCCCACTCTCTCCAGGGAGCGATGACAGCCATATCAGGAGCAAATGCCTTTATAGCCAGCTCGAAGCGGACCTGGTCGTTGCCCTTGCCTGTGCAGCCGTGGCATATAGCGTCTGCGCCTTCCTTGATAGCGATCTCTGCTATTCTCTTGGCGATGATGGGACGAGCAAAGGATGTACCGAGGAGGTACTTGCCCTCATATATAGCGCCTGCCTTGATGGTAGGATATACATAATCCTGGATGAATTCTTCCTTGAGGTCCTCGATATAGAGCTTGGAAGCACCTGTCTTTATAGCCTTTTCCTCGAGGCCGTCGAGCTCTGTGCCCTGACCTACGTCTGCGGATACTGCGATTACTTCACAGTTGTTATAGTTTTCCTTGAGCCAGGGAATGATTATGGATGTGTCAAGGCCGCCGGAATATGCGAGTACTACCTTTTTGATCTTGGACTTGTCTATCATTGTTATTACCTCCGAAAAATCAGTTTCTCAAAAACTGATTATTATTATACGCTTCTTTTTTCAAATGTCAAGTGTTTTCTGCATATTTTTTCAAAAATACGGTTTTTATTCACTAAATATGCAGTTTTTAATGTATATTTTCATTTTTATGCAGTATATACTGTATATTTATGAAAGCCGCATACGGAAATCTTCATACCCGAACTTCCTGATAAGCTCTGTGCCCTCATCATCCGCCGTATATATCCAGGGAAGGCCTATACCGTTGAAGGTATTGTTCTTGCACATGGTATATATCGCCATATCTCCGAACACGAGCCTGTCGCCCGGCGATATCTGCCTGTCGAATGAGTATGTGCCGATAACATCGCCTGCAAGGCACGTCGCCGCACCTATGCGGTATGTATATTTCTTCTCGTCCTCTTCGCCAGAGCCCCAGAGAGGCGGGCGGTACGGCATTTCGAGCACATCGGGCATATGACATGCGGCAGAGGCGTCGGTTATCACATGAGTGATGCCTCCCGATGTGAACACATCGAGCACCTCTGTCACAAGATAGCCTGCATCCAGGGCATGAGCCTCGCCCGGTTCAAGATATACCTCAACATCCCAGGTGCGCCTGAAGCTGTCTATAATCCTGCACAGCCTGTCGGTATCATATCCTTCCTTTGTGATATGATGACCGCCGCCGAAATTCACCCATTTCAGCCCGTCAAGATATCTGCCGAAGGATTTTTCAAAATGGGGGATGGTCCTTTCGAGCACATCGGCGCCCTGTTCGCACATGGTGTGAAAATGCAGTCCGGATATGCCGTCACATTCGCTGATGTCAAAGTCCTCCGCTCTCGTGCCGAGTCTTGACGTAGGCGAACACGGATCGTATATCGCGGTCTCCACCTCGGAGTATCCGGGATTTACCCTGATGCCGCATTCCGCATTCTTTACCCTGTCTTTAAACCGTCTGTACTGCGCAGGGGTGTTGAATATGATATGGTCGCATATCTGTGCTATCCTGTCAAACTCGCTGTCACGGTATGCGGGGGAATAGATATGCACCTGTCTGTCGGGCATCTCCTCCGCACCGAGCATCGCCTCATAAAGGCCGCTTGCTGTCGTACCGTCGATATATTCCGACATCATCGGATACAGCGAGAACATGGAAAAAGCCTTCTGAGCAAGCAGTATCTTAGCCCCCGTGCGCCGTCTTATACCGTCGAGCTCCTTCATATTACGCTCTATAAGGCGCTTGTCAACAACATAGCACGGGGTATGCAGCGAGCTTTTATCAAAACGTGGAGTGTTCATTTATCCTCCGTTTTCTTATCTACTATCTCGATATTATCGAGCTGAGAGGTGAGATTTCTCACAACTCCCGCCCTGTATTCATCCCTGAGAGCCTGCTGCTCGGCCTTTTCCTCAAGAGTGAGACCTATGGTGCGCTGTTTTCTCGCAAGCTCATTGATGCGGTCGATCTTTTCCTTTGTCATTATTCTTCTCCGTCCGTTTCGCTGTCCTCAACGGGAGTATCCTTTATCTCATCTGCAGGGGCTTCCATCTTTATAGCCTGTCTTCTCTCAAACTCCTCGCGGTCTGCCTTTCTTGCAGCCTCTACCTCTTCTGCGGTGCCTGAGTGTGCTGTGGTCTTGAGATCAGCGGGAAGCTCTGAAACGAAGCCCTCGATCTTCTCAAAGGTTATGGGAGTGGTGAAGTCCATACCGCTGGGTCTGATATTTCTCGAGCCGAGTACATAGATATCGCTTGATACTGTAGTCATGCTGGCTGTGCGTATGGTGCGCTGGTTTTCCTTGCTGACAAAATCCTTGAGGGAGGAGCTGAAGGGGATGGAAAGACCGTCCTCGGGCAGGGAGCCTGCGAGCTTGAGTATATCCGCACCTCTGTCATTGAGTGCAAGTATCCTTCCATAAAGGGGAGGAACCTTGAGATCATCAACCTTTATGCCGAGCATAAGGCTGAACAGCGCTCTCTTTATCCTTGCCATGGGATATGCCTTGGTCTTTATCTTTTCAAGCAGATCCTCCAGGGAATTTGCAGCTCTTGCAGCCTGGAATATCCTGTTGCCGAGCGCCTGATCCACATCGGGTGTGGTGAAGAGCTCCTGAGGAGATACGGTGCGCAGTCTGTAAAGCAGTACCCTCTCAAAATTCTCAAACCAGCAGAGAAGATCGTGCTCATCATATTCGGTAACAGCATCGTGAGTATCCTTGGGAACGAATGCGGAGAAGTCCTCGCCGTCATCTATGAGCCTGCGGATATACTCACCGCTTGCGATGGTATCGGAATGTCCCTCGCCGTCGTGATCGGCGCCTGTGCGCTTTATAACCACGGGCTTTATCTTCTCTTCGAGCTTGAGAAGCTTAAGGGCCTTGAGATACTCAATAGCAAGTATATTATTGGGAGAATCGAGAAGCTCTGACATTGCAGGGCCGTACTTGAGTGCAACGAGCTGCTGTATAGCTGCAGGATAGGTCATGCCCTGCTCCATGAGGGGCTTGAGATTATCTGCGGTGGAAAGCTCCCTAACCGCATCTGCGCACTTTTTCAGTGCTTCGATGTCATCGCATTCCGCACCGAAGGAGATACCCTCAACGCAGCGCAGTGCGCCGAGCATCATAACGCCCGAACGCGCAAACATCTCCGCATTTGCAAGGCTGTACTGCACGGGCATCTCGATAACGAGATCGACACCGTTTCTTACAGCGATCTTTGCTCTGGCAAACTTGTCGAGAAGAGCAGGCTCGCCTCTCTGAACATAGTTGCCGCTCATGATGGCAACGATATGATCAGCGCCTGTCAGTTCCTTGGTCTTCTCGATCTGATAGATGTGTCCGTTGTGGAAGGGGTTGTATTCGCATATGATACCATAGGTCTTCATTGGTTCTCTGTCCTTTCGTTTTTCCTGTTATCAAACATCGTTTATGCACATATCTTCAAAGGTCTCGCGGCGCACAACGACTCTTGATGCTCCGTTATTGACCATGACTACTGCGGCATTGGGCACGCGGTTGTAGTGGGATGCCATGGAATAGTTGTATGCGCCTGTTGCGAGTATCGCAACGATATCGCCTGCCTCTGCATGCTGCAGCGGCATATTCTCACCGATAAGGTCGCCCGATTCACAGGTGCGGCCCGCTATGGTGACGATCTCATCCTTGGGCTGATCCGCCTTGTTTGCAACCTCTGCGGTATACTCAGACTTGTAGAGCGCGTATCTCGGATTGTCGGGCATGCCGCCGTCAATGCCGACATATGTGCGTATACCGGGGATTATCTTGCGTGAGCCCACGGTATACAGGGTTATACCTGCAGGCGCCGCTATAGAGCGTCCGGGCTCTATCATAATGAAGGGCATATCCAGGCTGTACTTCTCGCAGCACTCCTTAACCCTTGCGGATACTCTCTTCATATAATCACCGTAGGGAACGGGTATATCCTTTTCGGTATACTTTATGCCGAAGCCTCCGCCGAGGCTGAGATCCTTTATTACGATGCCCTCATCGCGCAGCTTTGCGATAAAGTCGAACATTACCTCCGCTGCCTTTTCAAACGGTGCGATATCATGTATCTGCGAACCGATATGACAGTGTACTCCCGCAAGCTCTATGCCCGCAAGCTGATTTACCTCAAGGGCAGCTGCGAATGCCTCGCCTGTCTCAATGGCAAAGCCGAACTTGGAGTCGATCTGTCCTGTCATTACAGCTTCAAAGGTATGGGCTTCAACGCCGGGCTTGAGTCTGAGCATTACCTTTGCAGTCTTGTTCTTGGATACCGCTATTGCGGATATGCGGTACAGCTCCTCGATATTGTCGCAGGTGATCCTGCCGACACCGTTGTCTATGGCGTAGGCTATCTCCTCGTCCTTCTTGTTGTTGCTCGTGAATACTATCCTCTCTGCAGGGAATCCTGCGGAAAGCGCGGTGTATATCTCACCGCCCGATACAGTATCAAGGCCTATGCCCTCATCGTTCATTATCCTGCACATTTCCTTGCAGCAGAACGCCTTTGTAGCATAGCACACCATGCCTTTGCCGCCGTAGCACTCGTCTATGGAGGTCTTGAATTCGCGGCAAGCCTGTCTGATCACATTCTCGTCCATTACATAAAGGGGAGTGCCGTATTCAGCCGCCAGGCTGACGGTATCAGCACCGCCCGCCATAAGATGTCCGTTCTCTACCGAAAGTCCGTTTGTCATATCATTCACCCAATTCTGTTATAATATCTCTTATCTGCTCCGCTCCCTCACCTGTCTGGGCGGAGAAAACTATATGAGTAATCTCGTCAAAGTACGGTATCTCCTCTGCAAAGCCCGCCATACGTTCCTCACGTTCGCGCTTCGAGAGCTTGTCCGCCTTTGTGAATACTATTGCAAAGGGTATCTCGCTTTGTATCATGAAGTCTATCATCTGCATATCATCCGCAGTCGGAGGATGGCGCATATCTATAAGCTGGAATATAAGCGCCAGCTCCCTGCTGTCGTGCAGATACCCCTCGATGAGCCCCGACCATCTCTGCTTGTCGGATTTGGCGACCTTCGCATAGCCGTAGCCGGGAAGATCGACCAGGTATATGCCGTCAAGGGTATAAAAGTTTATTGTGGCTGTCTTGCCGGGTACCGATGATACCCTGGCAAGATTCTTGCGGTTCATTATCTTGTTTATCAACGAGGACTTGCCCACATTGGAGCGCCCCGCAAAAGCTATCTCCGTCCTGTCGGACGGGGGAAGCTGATGATATTCGCCGTAGCTCCTGAAAAATTCCGCTTTGGTAAAATCCATCAGAAGCCCACCTTTACCGTGTCGTGCTTCTGCTTTCTCGGGTCTGATGTGAGCGCAGCATCGAGCACATCCGTCATCTTTTCCGCAAAGACGAAGTTGAGGTTTTCCTTTATCACATCGTCCACCTCTTCAAGGTCGGGGGCGTTGCCCTTGGGTATGATGACAGTCTTCATACCCTCCTTGTAGGCGGCCATCGCCTTTTCGCGAAGCCCTCCTATCGGGAGCACCCTGCCGTGAAGGGTGATCTCGCCCGTCATGGCCACATCGCTGTGTACGGGTATTCCGGTAAGCGCCGATACCAGCGCCGTGGTCATCGTAACGCCAGCCGACGGGCCGTCCTTGGGAGTAGCACCCTCGGGCGCGTGTATATGTATATCCTTGTCAAGATAGAAGCTCTTGTCTATGCCGTAGCTGTCTGCTATGGACCGCACGAAGCTCACCGCCAGCTTTGACGACTCCTGCATAACATCGCCGAGGGAGCCTGTTGCCTGTACTCCTCCCCTGCCGTCGTTTATCAGCACCTCAAGGGGCATTATCACGCCGCCTGCAGATGTCCAAGCAAGGCCGTTTACTATACCTACGCTGTCGGTGCGGGACACCACATCGTCAGCATACTTTCTGACTCCGAGATATGCGGCCAGTTTTTTACTGTCTACCTTTACCTTGCTCACAGACTGCTCGATCATTTCCTTTGCAGCCTTTCTGCACAGCGAAGCGATAACTCTTTCGAGCTCCCTGACTCCCGCCTCTTTGGTATAGTAGTCTATTATCTCATATATGGCATCCTTGGTGATGCGCAGCATCGAAGCCCTGAGTCCGTGCTTTTCAAGCTGCTTGGGTATGAGGTGTTCCTTTGCGATATGGAACTTTTCCTCCCTGGTGTAGCTTGACAGCTCGATTATCTCCATCCTGTCGCGCAGCGGCGGGTCTATGGTGGATATATCGTTTGCGGTGGTTATGAAAAGCACATTGCTCAGATCAAACGGTATCTCTATGTAATGATCCCTGAACGCTACATTCTGCTCGCTGTCGAGCGCTTCAAGCAGCGCCGATGAGGGATCGCCCCTGAAATCGTGTGATATCTTGTCTATCTCATCGAGAAGTATCAGCGGATTGTTTGACTGCGCCTCGGTAAGTGCATTGACTATACGTCCGGGCATGGAGCCGATATAGGTCTTCCTGTGGCCTCTTATATCGGATTCGTCCCTTACGCCGCCGAGCGCGATACGGGCAAACTTTCTGTCCATAGACCTTGCTATCGACTTTGCGACAGAGGTCTTGCCCACTCCCGGAGGGCCGTAGAGGCATATTATCTGTCCCTTTGTCTCAGGCGACATCTGCTTTACGGCTATCATCTCAAGGATACGCTCCTTGACGCGCTTCATACCGTAGTGGTCCTTGTCGAGTATCTTACGTGTGCGCTCTATATCGGTCCTGTCCTTTGTGGACTTGTTCCACGGCAGGTCGAGCACGGTATCGAGATAAGTCTTTATCACAGCCGTCTCGGGAGTGGAGGGCGGCATGGATGCGAGCCTGTCCGCTTCCTTAAGCAGCTTTCTTTCGCTCTCCTCCGCAAGATGCAGAGCCTTTATCTTGTCGGTATACTCAAAAGCCTCATACTCTGCGGTATCCTCTTCGCCCAGCTCCCTGGATATGGCCCTCATCTGCTCGCGCAGATAGTATTCACGCTGATTGCCCGCTATCTGCTCGCGCACCTTGTCCCTGATGTCGTTCTCAACGCCGAGCACCTGTATCTCCTCGTTAAGGAGCGTCATAAGAAGCAGCATTTTCTGCTCTATGCCGTTTGCTTCGAGAAGGCCCTGCTTTTTATCGGGCTCTACCGGCAGGCTTACGGCGATATTGTCAAAGACGGATTCGAGCGAGTTGCTGTTCATTATCGACTTGATATACTCGCGGGGCATATGGGATACCTTTGATGCATATTCCGCAAAAAGCTCCTTGACCGCCCTGAGAAGGCCTTCCTTCTCAAATTCATCGAGCTGAAGCTTCTTTTCGGGGTATTTCCGCGCCAGTACTGCGGGATAGTCCCTGTCCTCGAGGACCTTAAGCACCCTTGCCCTGTACTCGCCCTCGGCCATTACCCTGGTAACGCCCTCGGAGGTGCGGAGCATCTGCTTTATCCTTGCAACGACGCCGACTTTGTATATATTGGTGTGGGGCTGCTCCCCGTCATCGCTGCGGTCCTCCTCATACCCCTCGGTCACGAGGAATATCAGCTTGTCACCCGCCGCAGCGGCAGAAAGAGCCTTTACGGATTCCTCTCTTGATACTTCGAAATGCATTATCACACGAGGAAACACAACAAGCCCCGTCAGTGCGAGCATGGGGTATTCTCTTGCACCGGGTGTTCTTTTTTCCATACTTTCTCCTTATATCAGCATAGTACCCTGTCATCGCAGTATTCACACTCGAGCAGGTCTGCCGTGCCCCTGAAATATCGGGGCAGATAGTGTTCTTTTCTTGTAATGCAGTTGGGATTGCGGCATTCAACGCCTGTATAGGTCTTGCCTGTAAAGAGCGGTATCGAATGCTCCCTGTCGTTCATGACGGTGAGTATCAGTGCCATTCTTACGAATACGCCGTATTTTGCCTGTTTGAAATACATAGCTCTCGGATCATCGTCGACATCCATAGGTATCTCGTCTACTCTCGGAAGAGGATGGAGCACGATAAGATCCTGTCTGCCCTTGTTGAGCTTTGCCCTGTCGAGGCAGTACGCATCCTTGAGGCTGTTGTACTCCTCCTCGCTTGCAAAGCGCTCCTTCTGAACTCTTGTCATATAGAGCATGTCAAGATCCTTTATAGCATCCTCAAGGGACGGATTCTCCGTGAAGGTGCAGGACGAAGCCATGAGTATATCCTTGATATACTGGGGCATTCCGAGCTCGGGGGTGGATATGAACACGAACTTTATCCCCTTGAAGCCGCACAGCGCCTTGCACATGGAGTGTACGGTCCTGCCGTTCTTGAGGTCGCCGCACAGACCTATCGTAAGGTCAGTGAGCCTGCCCTTCTCCCTGTAGAGAGTGAGCATATCGGTCAGAGTCTGTGACGGATGCATATGTCCGCCGTCACCTGCATTTATTATAGGGCAGTCAGCGCTTATAGCAGCTGCCTTCGCCGCGCCGTCGTTCGGATGGCGCATAACCATTATATCTGCATAGGAGGATACTATCTTTGTCGTATCCTTAAGATTCTCACCCTTTGCTACCGATGAGGTGGCAGGGTTGTCAAATCCGATTATAGTGCCGCCGAGGCGGAGCATCGCTGTCTGAAATGACATCTGTGTTCTTGTTGACGGCTCATAGAACAGAGTCGCCATGATCTTGCCGTCACACGCCTTTGCGTATTTCTGCGGGTCATCATAGATATCAGAGGCCAGCTTGACGACTTTCAGCCACCAGTCAGAACCCATATCCGCAAGATCAATTATATCCGTATACTTTGACATCACCATTTCAGATCATCCTTTCCATGATACCTTACCTGCCCTCAGGGCGGGGATCGGTATACGGTGATACACACCTCGTTATATGATACCACACTTTGAACGAATATGCAATAGATTTTATGTGAAAATCGTCGGAAAATAGCGCCCCTGTTTCGGTATATTTTACGGTATCGGGCGGTACCGTAAGGGATAACAGCGGTACGGAAAAATTTTTATCGTATTCTAAGGTTCGTTTAAGGAACATGTGATATATTGGATATACAAAAGATACACCAAATAAGAAAGGAATGTTTTGTATGAAAAGATCACGTATCACTGCATGTGCGGCTGTCGCACTGGCAGTCATGACACTTCTCCCCGCAGCAGGTGCGGATGCCGCAACAACTTCTTCCACAGCCGGTACCTCCACAGTATCAACAACTACA
>CACZPE010000363.1 GCA_902782875.1 uncultured Ruminococcus sp.
CCCAATGACAGAAGAATCTGCTTTTTCTGTTCATCGCTGTATATCGGTCTGTACGCATCTCCCTTTGTATTGACCGATGCAGTATCAAAAGTGCAGACCGCAGAACGCAGCGACCGGACACGGGCATAGCTGACAGCCGCACCGATAACGCTTCTGTGGCCTGTATGAACACCGTCGAATATTCCGAGAGCAACTGCCGAATAATGCTCTTTATCCAATATACCGCTCCTTTTTCAGAAAAAATTCTTTCTGACCTTTACTACACCGTTATCCCTGTCATGAACAGCAATCCCGATAAACTCGCCGTCATTGCCGTACACTCTGTAAAGCTCCGAATTATCAGCGTTCAGTATAGTATCATAAAGCTTAACGCCGTTTTTATACATAACTGTCTTCTTTGCATCCAGGCGCAGTTCGGGCAGTTCTTCAAATACCTTATCCACACTGCGGAACAGCGCTTCTATATCTTTGCCCTCATCTATCATAGTCTGCAGACTGTCAAGAGTAATACATTCTGATATATCAAAACCGCAGGCCCTGGTTCTTCTGAGAGAAGTCATTACAGCGCCGCACCCGAGTTTATCGCCTATATCATTTATAAGAGTGCGCACATAGGTGCCCTTCGAGCAGGAGAACGAAACAGTTCCCTCCCCTGTGTTTTCGTCATATCCCAACAATTCAGAAGAGTAGACCGTAACAGGTCTTGCTTCACGTTCTATTTCTTTTCCCTGTCTTGCAAGTTCATAAAGACGTTTGCCGTTCACAGAAACTGCCGAATACATCGGCGGTATCTGCATCAGATCGCCCGTAAACAAAGATACTGTTTTCTTTACGGTATCGTATGAAGGCAAAACAGCCCCTGTATTTACAAGCTTACCGGTGATATCCTGTGTATCCGACGTCATACCAAGCCGGAATCCGGCTATATACGTTTTATCATGATCAGAAAGCATATCCACAGCACGTGTGGCATTTCCTGCAAATACAGGAAGTACTCCTGTTGCCATAGGATCAAGAGTTCCCGAATGTCCGAGCTTTTTGGTCCTCAGCATGCCTCTGAGCTTTGCTATCACATCAAAGGAAGTAAAACCCTCGGGCTTGTCAATGCATATTATCCCACTGTAACTCATGCCAGCCAGAGATCGATACCCATTTCAGCAGCCACAGCAGCAAGTATCTTCATCCTAACCTGATCTACATCGCCCTCAAGAGTGCATCCTGCTGCTCTTACATGTCCGCCGCCGCCGAATTTCTTGCAAAGCTTTGAAACGTCGATCTTTTCTGCGCTTCTCATGGATACTTTGAATTTCTTGGGTTCTTTTTCTTTTATGGTGACGCCGACTTCAACGCCCTTTACCTGCATAGGTATAGAGGCGATACCTTCAAGGTCCTCCGAGGACGCGCCTGTGCGCTCAAGATCCTCAAGTGTGATCACGATGATAGCGCATTTACCGTCAAGAAATGTCTGAAGATCGCTCAGCACCTTCTGTTCAAGCTTGAAGCACTCCTCAGATTTTATGTCAAACAATACTCTGTTGATGCTTGCTATAGGCAGCTTGAACTCTCTTATAAGCTCTGCTGCGATCTCATGGCATCTCGGTGTAGTGCATTCATACTTAAAGCTTCCTGTATCAGTAGCTATACCTGTATAGATACAAGCAGCGATTTTTTCATTTACAGGCAGTTCCCCTGCCATTATTATATCATAAAGGACCTCACACGCAGACGAAGCAAGCCCGTCAAGAACAAGACGCTTTGCAAAACCTGTATTTGATACATGATGGTCTATAGCAAGCTCTATATAGTCAGAATATACATTGAGCTTTTTGCCGAGAAGATTAAGGTCTGCAAGGTCGGTAGATACTACCGTATCCTGAGTAAACTTCTGCGGTTCATAGTTATCGGTGATATATGAGTACTTCTGAGGGATCTGATCAGAACAGAGAACATTCGCCTTTTTCCCCATCTCGCGAAGGAGAAAGCAAAGCGCATATCCGCTTCCCACAGCATCACCGTCAGGATTTGAATGGATGAGTATATAATAATTGTCGTGCTCATTCAGAAAATCCGCAGCAGCTTTGTATTCAATTCTTTCAGACATCGGTATCTCCACCCCCAACCACTTTATCTATGATCCTGGATATCTCAGCAGAATGCTCTATGGAATTATCAGCTACAAAAACAAGTTCAGGGCATTTTTTGAGTCTGAGCTTATTTGCCGTTTCCTTGCGTATCATCCATGAAGCACTTTCAAGTCCTTCTACAGCCTTTTCGGTATACTCTCCGCCCTTTATATGTGAGATATATACCTTGCAGTGAGAATTATCGCCGGAAAGCTCGACTCTGACAACAGATACCAGCCCGTCGCTAACTCTCGGATCCTTTATTCTTTCCTGTATAAGGCCTGATATTTCTCTTTTTATATCCTCTGACAGTCTTGCGTTTCTATAATTAGGCATAAATATCATCCCTTTGCTATCACGGCATATGCATACGCATATGCCATATGTCATTATTCCGGACGATACTCCTCAGTCACGAACGCTTCGAATATATCGCCTTCCTTGATATCGTTGAACTTTTCAAGAGTTATACCGCACTCATAACCTTCCGCAACTTCCTTAACATCATCCTTGAAGCGCTTAAGGCTGGACATCTTGTCCTCAGCGATAACTATGCCGTCTCTTACAACTCTTATCTGGCAGTTTCTTGATACCTTGCCGTTGAGCACATACGAACCTGCAACAAGGCCGACACTGGATATCTTGTATACCTGACGTACCTCGATGCGTCCCCATGCTACCTCTCGGAACTTGGGTGCAAGCATGCCCTTCATAGCGGTGGATATCTCTTCTATAGCATCATATATGATCCTGTAAAGTCTGATATCAACGCCGTCTCTCTCTGCATTTTCAGCAGCAACAGGATCCGGACGTACATTGAATCCGACGATGATCGCATTGGATGCGCTTGCGAGCATAACATCGCCCTCGGATACAGCACCTACCGCGCCATGTATCACTCTGATACGCACCTCATCGTTGGAGAGTTTCTCCAGAGACTGCTTAACAGCTTCTACAGAGCCCTGTACGTCTGCCTTTACAATGATGGGGAGTTCCTTTATCTCGCCCTGTTCTATCTGGCTGAAGAGATTATCAAGTGTAACCTTCTGGTACTGCTTGAACTGCTCCTGCTTAGCTTCATGCTTACGCTGTTCAACGAGCTCTCTTGCAAGTCTTTCATCCTCTACAGCGTTGAATACATCACCTGCGGAAGGTACCTCTGCAAGACCTGTGATCTCTACAGGATAGGACGGTCCTGCTTCATGAACGATCTCGCCCTTGTCGTTTGTCATAACTCTTACTCTGCCGACAGCAGTACCTGCTATGATAATATCTCCCGTTCTGAGAGTACCGTTCTGTACAAGAAGCGTAGCGATCGGGCCGCGGCCTCTGTCAAGTCTTGCTTC
Source organism: uncultured Ruminococcus sp. (assembly GCA_902782875.1). The sequence goes on from CACZPE010000363.1 coordinate 3,470, forward strand.
GATTACAGTACCCTTTGCAAGACGGTCAGGGTTGGCTTTGAGTTCCTGAACTTCTGCAACAAGAAGAACGCTTTCAAGAAGGTCATCTATACCTTCGCCTGTCTTTGCGAAACAGG
>CACZPE010000364.1 GCA_902782875.1 uncultured Ruminococcus sp.
AGTATGCCCGTATCCCGTGTATATCGTTTCAAACATAGACACGGACGATATCATAAAGGCTGCAGACTATCACGGACTGTGCCCTGCAGGTATATTCACCAGCGAGGATGCACGGGCCTACAAGCCTGACAGCGCACTGTTTGAATACGCCCTGAAGCATACAGGACTGCGCCCGTGTGATGTAATCCACATCGGAGATTCCCTGAGCAGTGATGTGAAAGGCGCTGAAAACGCAGGCATCAGGGCTGTATGGCTCAACAGGAGCGGCAGGGCCGTTCCCGCGGGCGTGACAGCCATATCCCTGCTGACGGAACTCCCCGACATAATGGGAAAGGATACGACATGATACCTGAAGAGATAATCAGAAAAGGACGGATAAACATATATCCCGATGAAGACAGAGAGCTTCTGAATTCGGTATACCTTTACAACGAACATATGTCTGAATGCAGGATAAAAAAGCATTCCGCTGGGATCCCCGTAAAGATAATCATGATAGCGGAACCTCTTCTGAGTCTGGGACTTTCAGCACTGCTGCAGCGGGCATTCTTTGATAATATAGTGAATATCCTGCTCATGCTGATACTTGCCGCTGTGTATGTGTACTTTATACTGATACACACAAATCTGTGGGCAGTGACTGCGGCATCTGTGCCGTTTATTCTGATAAGCCCTGTGTATATCGTGCTTGTCGCTGTAAATCTGCTGCTCACGATTATCCACTGCAGTATAATCTATCCGCTCAGAGCGGAACAGGGATATCCCATGTTCAACGACATCGAGATACATTTTGAAAGAAACAACAAAAAGACAGGTTAAACCGAAAGGTTTTATATAAACAAAAAGGAGAGTATTACAATGCCTGATTTTATTTTCTACATCCTCTGCGGACTTATCCCCTGCGGTATCATCGCAGCTATCTGCTTCATCGTTGCAAAGAAAGACGGAGCCAAGCTTGAAGATCTGCTGAGCAACGTCAGTGATGATGACAGGGCAAAGCTGCGCAGTCAGCCCTACAACAAAAAGGACGGCAAAATGTACATTACCGAGGGACTCATCGCAGATATCAAGGAAGAAAACGGAAAAGCATCCGTGTTCCTGCTTTTCTACAACGCACCGAGAAATGAGTACTACGATCAGAAAGCAAAGCTTACATCAGATGAACTTAAGAGCAAGGGCCTGTCAAAAGGCGCATTTGTACCCTGCCTTATGAAGTTTGATGCAGAGTATCAGATATTTGAATTCAAAAAGCTTGCCTGAATATCATACATACTGCAGACAGGAAGATGAACATGAAAAAATACAACAACACGCTTTTCTTCGGAGGGCTTCTGCTCAATATCCTTGCAAAGGCTCCCGTATTGCTCATTGCCGTTGTTCTGATGATAGTCGGCATATGGAAAAGGCCCTGTCTCATCATCGGTATTTGCATTGCTGCGGCAGTTTTGCTGTGGTGTCTGATCGAACAGATCATCCTCAAGACGGCTGTGGAGAACAACAAGGACGAAAACTTCGCCCCCTTTGCCGACGCCCTGACCAGCGACAACTGGAAGGAAAAGCTTGAGAAAGTTACCGACGATCTCAGGCATGACGAAACACACAATGAAGAAGACAGATAGAATGCAGCCCGTGTTCCGCAAAGGAGCACGGGCTGCAGTTGTCTAATGATGTTCTTATATCATTTCTTTATCGGTATCCACAGCTCGCAGAAAACGCCGTCCTTACCGTTGTCGAAGTACTTCTCAAAATCCGTTTCGGGAGCTGCTTCGTATCCTGTCTGCGGCAGGAATTCCTTGAAGAATCTCTCCCATGTTTTACTGATGCAGTCGCCGTCATCGCCGATACATTCAAACACAACATATGTGGCGGGCTTTACGTTCCATATCCTGAATCCCGCTTTTTCAAGCTCTTTCTCATCATACTCCGCAGTATCCTCATCGACGATTATCCCGATACCGTAATCAAAGGTATCAGAGGTCTCGGACGTAGGAGTGCAGAGACCGTAGAGATCGCGTTTGCCGTCTTCCCTGAGCATCCATACGGGATGGAGCATTTCCTTTTCATTGCACTCAGCCCAGAAATCGGGGATCTCATGGTTGTCATCGTCATTGATGATCTCATTTCTGAAGCTCCTCACCAGCGCAATAAACTTCTTTTCTTCGGTCTGTACTATCTTGTAATCCATACTTTTACCGCCTTCCACTGATAGTTTTATCACAAGAGGATTGAAGAGCACAAGCCCGGCAGCTCCTTCTCTGGCCGGCTTCGGAGCTATGCCGTGAAATCTTGTGAAAGCCTTCGTGAAGCTCTCGGGAGTATCGTATCCGTACTTCAGTGCAATATCTGTTATCCTGGCGTCTGTCCTGACAAGCTCTATACCCGCCAGCGACAGCCTGCGGTTACGGATATACGCATTTGCAGTCATCCCCGTAAGGAAGCTGAAAGCCCTGTGAAAATCATAGCTTGATATATACAGCTGTTTTGCCACATCTTCATAGTTGATATCCTCAAGTATATGATCTTCCATATAGGTTATAGCCTGCTGCATTGCCGATATCCACTCCATATTCATCCCTCCTGCTAAATCTATTATATCAGTGTTCCGGTACGCTTACATTTCCTTCTTTGCGAATATATGTCAGGTATATCGATATTATACACTAGCAGGCTGAGCCTGCACCCGCTTCGCTGATTTATTTATCAGCACCTTTAATCCTGCTGCACGGTACCTTTCATGTGTATACCGATATTATACACTATATGGGCAGCAGCTGCAACCATTTTGCAGTAAAAAAGGTACACAAATTCATATTTGGTTCTTGACAAATTGTAAATATTCATATATATTTAATATAGATCTGAAATGGGGGGCTTTGTATATGTATGACGATAAAGGAACGCTGTTCTGCGGAAATATCCCTTCGGGCGTACCGGGAGGATTCTTTGTATATGAAGCTGATGATGATGAAAAGATCGTATTTGCCGATGAGAACATAATACATCTTTACGGCTGTAAGACGCTTGATGAATTCATGGACTACACAGGCGGATCATTCAGGGGCATGGTACACCATGACGATCTGCACAGGATCGAAAATCAGATACTGGCGCAGACGGTATTCGGTGAGAAGCGCCATGACTACGTGCGCTACCGCATAGTCAGAAAAGGCGGAGAGATACGTTACATAGAGGATTTCGGGCATCTGCTCCATTCAGCGGACGGAATGAATTATTTCTATGTATTCATCGTGGATGTTGATCAGAATGAATTCATGAGCAAGACCCGCAACTCCTTCGCAGAGGCGGAGATACTCTCGGGAAATCTTGAGACAGACTCCCTGACAGGGCTGTTCAATATGTCCTTCTTCTATCACAATGTGCAGATGCTGCTGTCATCGCCCGAAAGCAGACGTCAGGATATAGCGTTCGTACACTTTGACATACCGAATTTCAAGCTGTACAACGAGCGTCACGGCTTCAAGCTGGGCGACGAGCTGCTGTGTGATGTGGCGAAGAACATCCGCAATGTATTCAAGAACGGTATTGCAGCGCGATTTTCCGACGACCATTTCTTTGTGTGCATGTCAGGCGAAAGGGATTCCATCCTTTCTATGGTGGAAACGGTATACCGCAATATGCTGCTCTCAGATGACGTGAACAAGAAGGTAAGGCTGAAAGCGGGAGTATACTTCCTTGATGACCGCTATGCCGAGGTGGGGCTTGCCTGCGACCACGCAAGACTTGCCTGCAACAGCATAAAGCACCGTCATGATCTCAACTGCTGTGTATACGACGAGATGCTCAGGGAAAAGCTCAGAAGGCAGCAGTACGTGGCAGATCATATTGAAGAAGCTGTGGAGAACGGCTACATAAAGGTATACTATCAGCCGGTAATAAGGGTCGCCACTGGAAAGATCTGCGGCTATGAAGCCCTCGTGCGCTGGGCGGATCCCAAGGTCGGGCTCATGAATCCCGCCGACTTTATAGAGACACTTGAACAGTTCCATCTGATACATCTTCTTGATACATACGTTATCAGAAAGGTATGCGAGGATCACAAAGCACTTAAGGATGCGGGAGAGGCTATCGTGCCCGTTTCAGTGAACATATCCCGCCTTGACTTTGAGCTGTGTGATATATTCGGCATAGTTGAAGAAACCCGAAAGAAATACGATATCCCCCGTGAAATGATAGATCTTGAGATCACGGAGAGCGCTCTCAACGACAACGTGGGATACATACGCTCCGAATGCGACAAGATGAAAAAGCTCGGCTATCATATATGGCTCGATGATTTCGGCAGCGGCTACTCGTCCCTCAACACCATAGCGGACTATGATTTTGACGTGCTCAAGCTCGATCTGATATTCCTCAGGAGCCGTGAGACCGCGCCGAAAACAGGCACTCTCATGTCGTATATCATAAAGGGCGCACAGGAAATGGGCATCGCTCCCCTCTGCGAGGGCGTGGAGACAGATGAACAGTTCAGCTTTCTGCGCTCACTCGGCTGTGAACGCGCCCAGGGGTATTTCTTCGGCAAACCCATGCCTATGGATGAATCAAGGGAATACACCAGAAAAATGGGGCTGGAGTGGGAATAACAGAGGGTGGATATCCCGCCTGAAATTATACTAATCCTGAAAAACGTAAGAGCTGACAGGCTGTAAAACCTGTCAGCTCTTTTGTTGTTTTCACTGAGCCGACCGTCAGCGGTCGGCGTTTATGGTGGACCTGAAGGGGATCGAACCCTCGACCTTCGCATTGCGAACGCGACACTCTCCCAGCTGAGCTACAGGCCCGTGAGTATCTGCTGATAATGATTATACACCAAAACAGAAACAATGTCAACCATTTTGTCGGCAGTGCCGACAGCCTCCTCGCAGATTTATATCGGAGACGGCTGCATTTGCGGCTCGGTACCTGTTTTGTGCGGAATGACTTTACACAAAATGATCGGCGGTGCCGACACCCACTTCGCAGATTTATATCGGGGATGGCTGAATTTACAGCCCGGCAATTGCCGTACTAACGCACAGCATAAATATCTATATCGCTGTCGTTTATATATTCC
>CACZPE010000365.1 GCA_902782875.1 uncultured Ruminococcus sp.
ACTAATCAGAGCGCTTTTACCTCCCCTGAAAGGGAAGTCCTCATTGCTACGCAAAGAGGGGGACCATTTCCGTACGGTAATGGTGGAAGGGTCCCTCCGCTAAAGAATAGTATAACAGCATTCTAATCAGCTATGCACAAACATATCCATCCCAACACAATTGCTAATTGCTCATTGCTAATTACTAATTGAAAAACTCCACACAGTAATAGTGAAGCTGAATAACGAATAGCGAAAAGTGAATAATTACTAAACCCTAAACCCTACACCCTAAACCCTATCATAATATACACTTTTTTTCCATTTTTACTTGCAAGATCGCCGAAAGTGTGTTATACTATAAAAGTATGCCATGTATACAGTCAGGAGCGTTTTTGGATATGAGGATACTTGGGATAGACCCGGGATATGCGATAGTAGGCTTCGGCGTACTCGATTACAACGGATATGATTTCAAGGTGGTGCGGTACGGCGCGATAACGACGCAGGCACACACCGACTTCGGCATGAGGCTCTCTGATATATACGATGATATGAACGAGATAATAAGTACATATTCCCCGGATGTGCTGAGCATGGAGAAGCTCTTTTTCACCACAAACCAGAAAACGGGCATAGATGTGGCTCAGGCAAGGGGAGTGATCATGCTCGCGGCGGTCAGGGCGGGCATAACCGTGGCGGAGTATACCCCGCTTCAGGTGAAGCAGTCGGTGGCAGGCTACGGCAAGGCTCATAAAAAGCAGGTGATGGAGATGACCAGGACGATACTCTCTCTCCCTTCGGTGCCGAAACCCGATGATACCGCTGATGCGCTGGCTCTGGCCATATGCCACGGCCACGCCGCGAATTCGGAAAATATGATCTCAGGACGGATAAAACTATGATATACAGTGTAAGAGGTACAGTGACCGCAAAGGAATACGGCCTTGCGGTGATAGAGTGTGCGGGCGTGGGATACGGCTGCCGCACAACGGCATACACGCTGTCGGAGCTGGGTGATATCGGCTCTGAGGGTATGCTGTACACTTATCTTCATGTGACACAGGATGATGTGGAGCTCTTCGGCTTTGCCGACAAGACGGAGCTGGGCTGCTTCAGACTGCTGCTCACGGTGTCGGGAGTGGGCCCCAAGGCTGCGCTGTCCATACTTTCGGGGATGGATGCGGGCACCTTTGCCCTCACGGTAGCTACAGGCGACCACAAGGCCCTCGCAAAGGTCAAGGGCATAGGCCCCAAGACCGCGCAGAGGATAGTACTTGAGCTCAAGGACAAGATCGCTAAGGAGCATATGAGCGTGAAGGATATGCCCGTACCCCCTGCGGTGCATCACAGCAGGGCATCCGAGGAGGCAGTACAGGCACTTATGGTGCTCGGCTTCTCCGAGGGTGAGGCTGAAGCGGCCGTAGGCAGACAGGATCCTTCGCTTACGGTAGAGGAGATAGTAAAGCTCTCCCTGAAGAGTCTCGCACGCTGATCGCATCGGGGGTGAACAGATTTGATAGAGAATACCGATATGGATATAGGTTTGGCTGACGACCGCATAATCGAGCCCCGCGCCATTGATGACGAGGACGAGAAAAGCTATTCTCTCAGGCCTCAGTATCTGGCTGAGTATATCGGTCAGGACAAGGTAAAGGACGAGCTCTCGATATGCATACAGGCAGCAAGGAAAAGAGGCGAGCCTCTTGACCATGTGCTGCTCGACGGCCCTCCGGGACTGGGCAAGACCACTCTTGCGGCCATAATCGCAAACGAGATGGGCGTGCATATGCGCCAGACATCGGGGCCTGTGCTGACAAAGCCCGGCGACCTTGCGGCGATACTCACCAATCTCAAGGAGAACGATGTGCTCTTCATAGATGAGATACACCGTATGCCCAGAGAGACCGAGGAAGTGCTCTACTCCGCAATGGAAGACTATGCGGTGGATATCATCATGGGCAAGGGCCCTGCCGCCAGCTCCATAAGGATAGACCTGAACAGATTCACGCTTGTGGGCGCTACCACCAGGGCAGGGCAGCTCACCGCGCCGCTGATGCACAGATTCGGTATACCGCTTCATCTTGAGCCCTATACCAACGAAGATCTCATGAGCATAATCATGCGCTCCGCCACTATACTCGGCGTGGGCTGCGACAAGGGCGGCGCACTGGAGATAGCAAAGCGCTCGAGAGGCACCCCGAGAATAGCAAACCGCCTGCTCAAGAGAGTGCGTGACTTCGCTGAGGTCATGGACAATCACAACGTTGTGGCAAAGATCACTGCTGAGAATGCAGCCATCGCCCTCGGGCGCATGGAGATAGATATGCTCGGGCTCGACAAGCTCGACAGGCGGCTGCTGGAGATGCTCATCAAGGGCTACAACGGCGGACCTGCGGGACTTGACACCCTTGCGGCCGCCATAGGCGAGGAGGCAGTCACGATAGAGGATGTCTGCGAGCCTTATCTTATGCAGATAGGCTTTCTTGCACGCACCCCCAGAG
>CACZPE010000366.1 GCA_902782875.1 uncultured Ruminococcus sp.
AGCTCGCCGTCTGCTTCGGGCATATCCTCCGGGTTCTCATAGTAGGGGACAAGGGCATAGTATGTCTGACCATTTTCCTCATATTCATCGAGCATTTCAAAGGTCTGCTCCTTACCGTCTTCGTCTTCAAGTGTGAAAAGATTGTAATCCATATTCTCAGCCATTTGAGAGTACCTCCTTTAATTAGTGATATGCTTAGCTTAACACCTTGTCTAATTTTACACTATTTTGTTAAAAAAGTCAATTGGAAATATGCATAATTTTATATTAGATTAATGTACAATTTATTAAATTTAGATAATAATATACAGAGATGATCCCTGCCGCTTTGAGAGAATGGGATCATCTCTGCAAAATGTACCGCCGGTCAACCGGCATAAACAGCATAAGTAAGGGGTATTGTTCCGACTATAGTACTAAAAATCAGTCTTTTTCGGGGCGCAGGGAACTCAGATCGATAGCAGACAGATCTACGGTGTTTATATCGCCGTGAACGAAATCGCCTGTTTCCTTGGTCTTGTCCTTGAGCGCTTCAACAGCATCCTCATCGGGGATCTCGGCAGCTATATGAGCTGATGTGTGGACCTCGGGTCCTTCACGGAGGCCTGTGACCTCGGGTACGTCTATCTCGACAGCCTTGGGAGGCTTCTTTTTGTCAAGATCGCGGAAGAAATCGTCTGCGTTCACGCCGCCGATATTCGGTGAACGGTATATCTTTTCTTCCTTGGGGATAACATCGGTGTTTATTTCTTCCTTTATGGTAGTGATCCTTGCGTGCAGAGGATCGGGACCGTCACCCGATTTGTCTCTCAGGCTGTCTGTATTAACGTCTTCGGCATTCTTTATCGTGCTTCCCGGAGGGGGCAGAGGATCATCATGAAGCCCCGTGATTATGGGAGGCTCAACATCGATGAAGCCTGTGGGTTTCTTAGGCTTTTTGCCCATATCCTTGAAAAAGTCTTCCGCATTATCTATAGGTGCGGATGTGAAGTTGGTGGGCATTTCTTCCTGTGGTTTTTTCTTGCCGAAAAATGACAGTGCCATTATGGTCACTCCCTTATGATGAGATTATGGGACATACAGGTCAGGCTGGTACCTTACTGCAGCCCGTATCAATAGCTGACATAATTAAGCGGATCAGTGCGCTCGCCGTACTCTCTTACCTCAAAATGGCAGTGATTTCCGTATGCATAGCCTGTTGCACCGATATATCCTATGGTTTCGCCCTGGGATACATAGTCACCGGCACTTACTGTACAGGATGACATATGTCCGTAAAGGGTGGAAAGTCCGCCGCCGTGGTCTATGACTACGTGGATACCGTAGCCGTTGCCTGTATTGCCTGCGGTGATGACTGTTCCCGAAGCTGATGCGACGATGGTCTCACCGTAGCATCCGGGCTTGTTTATATCTATACCGCCGTGGAATTCGCTTGAACCGCCTTCTTCAGCGATGCTGCGCCATCCGTATCCGTCGGTTATATTCCATACATTGGGGCAGGGCCATATAAGGTCTGATGATCCTGCAAGATATGTGTAGTCAGTGGAGTCGTAGCTGTAGCTGCGCTCTTCTTCTTCCTGTTCCTGACGTCTTTGGCGTTCTTCCTCTTCTTCACGCCTGCGCTGTTCCTCGCGCCTGCGTTCCTCTTCCTCTTCTTCCTGACGTCTGCGCTCGTTTTCCTCCTGCTGCAGGCGGATATACATGGCAAGATCTGCTTCAACGCTTTCCTGCTCCTGCCTCATTTCCCATGTGAGATCTCTTGCTGCTTCAGCTTTGGCTTCAAGGAAAGCCTTGGTCTCCTCATGATCATTATAGGTCTGCTGCAGGTCCTTGAGTACGGTCTCGGCTTCTGTATGCTTGCTTTCAAGATCAGCCTTGTTATCCTCAAGCTGCTGTTTCTGACGGTTGAGTTCGCTTATCTTATAGTTAAGATCGTCAACCATCTCATGATCATGTCTGGAAATGCGCTCCATCAGCTCGGTGCGTACCAGTACATCGTAGAAATCCGTGGATCCTGCAAGCAGTGAAGTCAGGCTGTCATTGCCCTGCATATACATCACACGAAGACGCTTCTTGAAATATACTATATCAGAGTCTACTTCCGTCTGTTTTTCGTCTATACGCTTTTCGGTGTCCTTTATCCTGATGCCCAGCTGCTTTATCTGCTCGCGCAGATTCTTTATCTCTTCCTCCTGATGCTCCATTTTTTCATTATAGAGCTCAAGGTATCTTTCATGCTCCTTGGCATCATTTTCGTACTGTCTGAGCTGGTATTCTATATCATCGAGCTCATTTGCTATCTCCCACTGTCTGGATTCGAGCTCATCTATCTCGTCGCTGTAATCCGCATAGGCAAAGCCTGCCGATGACATCGACAGAGCCCCCGCAAGTGTGAAAGCAGACAGCCTTTTGATAAGCCGTCTTTTCATTGTATCCATCCTCTTCTTTTGTCTCTTTGTGTATAAACACTCTCCTACTATTCTATCACATTTTTGATATATAAGTCAATATGGGAAATTATACAATAATAGAATTTGATTTTTAGTAGCTGCTGATCGTCAAAAAATCGTTGTTGTTTTGTTTTTTGTCTGAAAAGTATTGAAATTTCCGCATTTTTGTGATAAAATATACACATATGACTGAAAATCTGAACTGCGACAGATAAGGGGGCAGATTATGGACAAAATGATTGACCTGCTGAGCAGCTATGCCGAAAAAGCGCTCTCTATTGACAGCACAGATGAACTCAGACAGATGAACGCAGGCCTGACCGATAATATCGGAGATACAGGGCTTAAGCGCCTTGCTGACAGCGTATCATCGCTGGCATGGGAGCTTGTGTCAATGAAGGAAGAACTGCGCCTTGAGAACGAAAAAAGGTCAGAAGTGCTTTCCGAGCAGGAACGCACTGAAAATGCGATGGTTCAGAGACTTCTTGATTTCAATCTGTTTACCTACTATTATCAGCCTATAGTCAATGCAAGAACAGGCGAGATATATTCATATGAAGCACTTATGAGGGCGGTGGACCTCCCCGGGATAACGCCCTATCATATACTCAGATACGCTAAACTGTCTGACAGGCTCAGCGATGTTGAGCAGTACACATTTCTCAATATACTGCACTTCGTGGATGAAAACAAGGAGCTTTTCGGCGGCAGGCCCGTGTTTATAAACAGTATCCCCAGCGTGAAGGTGCTCCCCGAAAAGGAAGAGGAGATAAACGCACTGCTCGCAAAGCTTTCGGATAATGTCGTTGTTGAGATGACGGAGAATACCAGTGTAAATGAGGAAGAGCTCGGTGAGATAAAGGAGAAATACCGCCGTCTGAATGTGCGCATAGCCATAGATGATTTCGGGTCGGGGTATTCAAATATAAGCAATCTTCTTAGATATACCCCGAATTATGTCAAGATCGACCGCAGCCTGATAAGCGGTGTGAACGAGGATGCGAACAAGAAGCATTTTGTGAGGGAGATAATAGATTTCTGTCATGCAAATGATATGTTCGTTCTTGCAGA
>CACZPE010000367.1 GCA_902782875.1 uncultured Ruminococcus sp.
CGACATAACAGCGGGCTTTGCCTACTTATAAAAAAACAGCAGTCATACGAAAGGTACCGGGCCGCAAATGCAGTCGTCCCCGATGAAAAAATCAGCGACATGGCTGTCGGCACTGCCGACTTGAAAAATTTCGTGATATGTGGTATTATGGTAATATCAAATACAGGGAGGTCAACTATGGACAGGTTACTCAATGAATACACAATCGGTCATAAGGTTGTATACGACGGTCAGATATATGAGTTCTTCGACTGGGAAAAGGGCGGTAAAGTCATCATAATAGAGTCAGCATACCCGACGGAGGGATTTGTGACCGGTGAGGAATTCATACCGACCTATACTAAGAAATCATATCCCAGAGCAGATCCCGGTCTGTATTACAAGAGGATATCTCCCGATGAAATCACGGATACGTATCATGTCGACTATGAATACTATTATATGGGATCTGAGGTAGGCGTCAGCTTCAACGATGATCTCACCGTCAATATCAGCATAAATGATTATGACCTGAACAAGGATGAGAAGCAGAAGGAAAAGTTCTTAAACCGCGGATTCAAGTATGTCACGGAGTACGGTGAACATTCGTGGGAGACCAGATGTTACTGCACAAAGGGAAACATAAGCACAGACGACAGTGATCTTGAAGTCAGGATGTTCATAAGATACCTTAAACGGTATATAGACGAGCTTGACGGCATAAAGAGAAAGTACAGGGAACATAAAAAGATCTATATCGATGATATCGATGCAAAAGCGATCAGGATCGCTGTAACAGATGAAATTTCCAAAAGAAAAAAATCCTGACACTGACCCTGTCCACTGATAAATTCAGCCCCGAAGCGAAAACGCTCCGGGGCTTTGTACATGGTTCTATTTACTGATTATCCTGCCCGAGATGTACTGTCATAATGAGCCTTGAAGGCCAGAATTCATACAGATACAGGGTCGATACCGTGCCCTTTGGTATCGGCAGTTTACCAAGCACTATCTGAGTCGCATCGCGGATCACATCGGGAGTATCGATCAGCATGGTAGTATGAGGCGACCAGCTGAATTTGTCCTTGCTGTCCCTGAATTCATCCTTAAGAAGAAGCATTTCCTTACTGACTTCGGGAGCGACAAAGAGAACATCATTGGCAGGCAGCCTGAAAAGGCCCACATGATTGAACTCAGCGCCGAATGCGTCATGTGTGCGGGCGATACGCCGGAGCCTCTCCTTCAGTTCGTCTTCCTGAGTGGTATCGTAGGTACCCATAGTGAAATGCATAGGCACATCCTTTGTCTGTACGCCGCTGAATCCTCTGGCGTAGAGATCGTTCTGTATCCCCGATAAGCACTCTTCTGTACTGTCGTCATATCCTGCAAGTACACATAATATTTTTTCAGACATAATATCACCTCAAAGCTGTGTATTGGTACCGCTACGTAAAACTTTTATGATCGCCGCAGAACGTTGTACCTTTTCTCTGTTCCTTCGGTATAATGTATAACAAAATAAATACGGAGGAATACATATGTTCAACACTGTTTATGGAAAAACTCTCTCACTTGATGAACTCAGAAAGATCGCAGCAGGACTCACAAAGTCCGCAGCCCTGCGCCGAATAGAGGAGGCAGAGGCTGATGACGAGGAAGAAGACGGGTATCAGCTGCTGTCCGATGCGGTAAGCGGAGCTTCAATGCCTATGACGCCTGCGTGCAGAATGTGGTAAAAAACAAACAGCTGTGTACCGCCCCAGGGCGATACGCAGCTGTTCACTGTCTGTTATTCGCTCTTCACTTATCAGTATATTCTTACACTGCCGAGTATCTCTGCGCCGAGCTTGTGCGACTTCTCCTCAAGTATGCCGTACTCATCGGCGTGAGTGATGAATGCAGTCTCGTCATCGGGTGCGCCCTTTCTTGAAATAAAGCGCACATCACCGAATATATCCTTTATCTTTGCCTTGTCAGCACCCTTTACGCGGAAATATCTCGCAGATACCTCGCTGTTGTAATCAGCCACAAAGCTGTTGTCTGCGCTGTCTTCCCAGTACTGCGACATATCGGTGCCCTTCTTCTTGGCACAGTCTATCACGTCGCCCATGACCGCACTTGCGGTAGGCAGCTTGCCTGCGCCCTTTCCGTAGAACATAACCTCGTCAAAGCCGTTGCCGTATACCATAATGGCGTTGAATACATCGCTTACGTTGTACAGCTGGCAGGAACGCGGCACGAATCTGGGCGCTACAAGAGGCAGCACCTTGTCGCCGTTCTGCTCAACAGAACCGATGAGCTTTATTGCATAGCCGTTCTCGGCAGCGTATGCAGCATCCTCGGAGGTAAGCTTTGTGATGCCCTCGGTATGTACCCAGTCGGGATATACATGTCTGCCGAATGCAAGGGATGCGAGTATGCATATCTTGCGGCAGGCATCGTGACCCTCTATATCAGCTGTGGGATCCTTCTCGGCATAGCCCAGCTCCTGTGCGGTCGAAAGCGCCTTGTCAAAGGGCATATTCTCTTCTATCATCTTGGTGAGTATGAAGTTTGTCGTGCCGTTGAGTATACC
>CACZPE010000368.1 GCA_902782875.1 uncultured Ruminococcus sp.
AGGCGGCATAGCTGACGGCAGAGGTGTTGCTGCGGCATTCATGCTCGGCGCGGACGGAGTGCAGATAGGCACACGCTTCCTTGCATCAGAGGAATGTCAGATACACGATAATTACAAGAATGCAGTAGTCAAGGCCAAGGACACCGATAACGCCATAACAGGCTTCTATTCGGGCTCCCCCTGCCGCTGCATCAGATCGAAATACACAAAGAAGCTCCAGGAAATGGAGAAGAACGCTGCTCCCCCGGAGGATTTCGAGGCACTCACCGTCGGTTCCCTGCGCAAGGCAGTCGTTGACGGCAATGTTGAGGAAGGCTCTATGCTCTGCGGTCTTATCGCAGGCATGATAACAGATATAAAGCCCTGCAGGGAAATCGTTGAGGAAATGATGACCGGAGCGGAAAAGCTGCTCGGAAGGAAGTTCTGAGACTGCAGTATATCGGGAAGCTGATTGATAAAAGGAGATAAAACAATGACAGCACTTATTACAGGCTCCGCAAGGGGCATCGGAGCGGCTATCGCTCTCAGGCTTGCAAAGGACGGCTTTGACATAGCCTTCAATGACATCAGCGACAAGATGTTCGAGGACAATGACATACTCGACAAGGTGCGTGCCTTCGGCGTTCAGGCTGAGGTGTTCATCGCGGATGTGTCGAAGTACGATCAGTGCGAGGCTATGGTAAATGCGGTAAAGGAGCGCTTCGGCACGATAGATGTGCTGGTCAACAACGCAGGCATAACCCGTGACAACCTTATGGCAAGAATGGACGAGGCTATGTACGATCTTGTAATCGCCGTAAACCAGAAGAGCGTATTCAATATGATGAAGCTCGTCTGCGGCGTTATGAGCAGACAGAAGCACGGCCATATCATAAATCTCGCGTCGGTAACAGGCCTTTACGGCAATCCAGGTCAGATAAACTACGCCGCATCAAAGGCAGCGATAATCGGTATGACCAAGACCGTTGCGAAGGAATACGGCAAGAGGGGCATCACCTGCAACGCAGTAGCCCCGGGATTCATACACACACCTATGACCGATCAGCTCACCGATGAGCAGAAGCAGAAGATGCTCGACCTTATCGCAATGAAGCGCTACGGCGAGCCCGAGGAGATAGCAGGCGTGGTATCCTTCCTTGCATCGGAGGATTCCTCCTATGTTACCGGACAGGTAATAGAGATATCCGGCGGATTATCCATGTGATCACACATCGGTACATACTGAAGAAAGATTTTAATAGCAGGAGTTTTTTATGAAAAGAGTAGTCATAACCGGAATGGGTGTAGTATCCCCCATAGGCAACACGCTCGATGAATTCTGGAGCGCAATAAAGGCAAACAAGCTGGGATTTTCCTTTCTCGGCGACCGCGTGAGCGAGGAGTTTGAGGTAAAGATAGCTGCAACGGTCAATGATTTTGACCCCGAGCGCAGGCTTGACAAGAAAGAGGCAAAGCGTATGTCGCGCTTCACTCAGTTTGCGGTGACAGCGGCGCTTGACGCGCTTGAGGATTCGGGCAGCGATTTCTCGGACATAGACCCCTACCGTGCAGGCGTTATCTGCGGCGTGGGTATGGGCGACCTCAATCTCACCGTGTCCGAGGCGAGCCGTTATTTTGAAAAGGGCCCCGGCAGGGTGTCGGTATTCTATATACCCATGACGATCGCTAATATGGCGGCAGGTACTATCGCTATGAAGGCTAAGAACTTCAAGGGCGCAAACTATTGCACGACTACTGCCTGCGCATCCTCAACCAATGCGATAGGCGAGGCTTTCAGAAAGATAAAGGACGGATATCTCGATGTGTGCATAACCGGCGGTGCGGAAGCGGTTGTCGGTGAATTCGGCCTTGCGGGATTCAACAATATGCACGCACTCTCACGCTCCACCGATCTCGAGAGATGCTCGATACCCTTTGACGGCGAGAGAAACGGCTTTGTTCTCGGCGAGGGCAGCGGTATGCTGATACTCGAGGAATACGAGCACGCCGTAAAGAGAGGTGCCAGGATATACGCAGAGATAGCAGGATACGGCGCAACAGGCGATGCATATCATATGACAAGCCCCTCCCCCACCGGCGAGGCGGCTGCGGCAGCTATGCGCATGGCATATGAGGAAGCAGGGCTCAGCGCATCGGATATCAGCTATATAAACGCACACGGCACATCCACAGGACTCAACGACAAGTACGAGACAACAGCCATAAAGCTCGCTCTCGGCGACAGTGCGGAGAAGGTTGTCATCAACTCCACTAAGTCGATGACAGGTCATCTTCTCGGTGCGGCAGGCGCAGTTGAGGCGATAGTAACAGCACTTTCGGTACAGAATGATTTTGTACACCGTACCTGCGGATATAAGACTCCCGATCCCGAATGTGACCTTGACTACTGTGTTGAGGGCAACAGGGAGATGACCGTGAATGCGGCTCTCTCAAACTCTCTCGGCTTCGGCGGACACAACGGTACTATATGTATAAAGAAATTTGTTAAGTGATGAGGTCTGTTTGGATATGGAAAAGAAGATCTTAGGTCTGTATGATATAGAAACCATAGAGAAGCTTGCAGATATAGTCAGCGAAAAAAGGCTCTCTGAGATAACCCTTTCCGACGGGGACAAGACGATCACCGTAAAGGGTATGTGCGGTCATCCCGGACCGGGTATGCCGCCTGTGATGCCGCCCGTACCTCCTATGGAAGCCCCCGAGGCGCAGCCCGAGGTGAAGGAAGAGAAGGTATATGACGGCTGTGTTGTGAAATCCCCCATCGTGGGTACCTTCTATGCATCACCCTCACCCGACAGGCCGCCCTTTGTAAAGGTCGGTCAGAGCGTCCAGAAGGGCGATGTGCTGATGATAATAGAGTCGATGAAGCTCATGAACGAGATACAGAGCGAATACTCGGGCGTTGTAAGGGAGATACTCGTGAAGTCGGGCGATCCCGTTGAATTCGATCAGCCTGTGATGGTGATCGAGCAGAGGCGGTCATGATGAAAAGAATAATATTCGCAGTGCTCTGTGCAGGGGCTATGATGCTCACGGGCTGCATAGGCAGCGGGGGCACTACCGTTGAAAATGCGCAGAATCAGGTGGACGAGAGCAAAAATCTCGCCGCCACTCAGAACGCACAGCTTATGATGCAGAACGCCAAGAACTACTGCGCATCCTGTGCGGCAAACGGCGTTGAGCTCAAGAGCGGAAGATACGCCGGCAAGCTCGGCACCGCAAGGGATATAGCCTTTGACGGCACCCAGGCGGATATGAACGCCGCTATGGACACTTATACAAACGGTATGACAGCGGGCTACTATGTCGTTATGATAAACGACGGCACCCCCACTGTTGCCTACTGGAGCGAGACGGATATATCCTCCGCGGATTTCTCCAAGGAGCCCGAGGGCGATACCATCATAGGCAAGTGGACGAATTAAGGATCGGTACTGATCCCGTAGGACTGTGACAGGGCGCGATGCCTGATGAATATACTGGAATGAGGTGCTTGGAAATGCAGCTTAACAAAGAACAGATAATGGAACTTATCCCTCACAGAGACCCGTTCCTTCTCATCGATGAGATAGAGGAGATGGAGCCGGGCGTGAGAGTTGTGGCATACAAGAATATGACCCCCGATGAATTCTGGTTCAAGGGGCATTTTCCCGGTTATCCCGTAGTGCCCGGCGTGCTTATGGTCGAGATGATGGCGCAGGCAGGCGCTGCGGCTATGCTGGCACTCCCCGAGAACAAGGGCAAGATAGGCTTTTTCGGCGGCATCAAGGAAGCTAAGTTCCGCCGTCAGGTGGTACCCGGCGACAGACTTAAGATCGAGGTCGAGATAACAAAGGTAAGAGGTCCCGTAGGCTACGGCAAGGGACTCTGCACCGTCAACGGGGAGAAGGCCGTATCTGCTGAAATACAATTTGCAATAAAGTAATTGTATTTATACCGTCAGCAGGCTGAGATACAGTTCGCGATAAAATAAACAAAGCACGTCAGCAGGCTGAGATCCAGTTTGCTATAAAATGATGTTATTTGCACGTCAGCAGGCTGAGATATATTTCAACAAATAAAGTGCGGAATGTTGAGAAGCGGAGTTTAATAACTCCACACTCCACTCTCAACACTCCACACTTATACAAGGTGTTTATATGTTCAAGAAAATTCTTATCGCCAACAGGGGCGAGATAGCCGTGCGCATAATAAGGAGCTGCCGTGAGATGGGCATACATACCGTCACGGTGTATTCGACGGCGGACAAGCATTCGCTCCATGCCCAGATATCGGATGAATCCGTATGCATAGGTCCTCCCGCCACCAAGGACAGCTACCTCAACGCTGATGCGATAATAGAGGCATGCAAGATCACGGGAGCGGACGCGGTGCATCCGGGTTTCGGTTTTCTGTCGGAGAATGCGGATTTTGCCGAGGCATGCGAGAAGAACGGCATAACATTCATCGGCCCGTCGCCTCAGGCGATAAGGGCGCTGGGCGACAAGTCGGCCGCAAAGATGTCGATGAAAAATGCGGGAGTGCCCGTAATACCGGGCTCTGACGGTGTGCTCAAGGGCATAAAGTCAGCAAAGGCTCTTGCAAAAAGCATCGGCTATCCCGTTATGATAAAGGCTTCGGCGGGCGGCGGCGGCAGAGGCATACGCCGTGTTGACAGGGAGGAAGACCTTGAGGCGGCTATGACGGCTGCATCCCAGGAGGCGCTCAGCTTTTTCGGCGATGACAGCATATATATGGAAAAGCTGATACTCAACCCCAAGCATATAGAGTTCCAGATACTTGCGGACAAGCAGGGCAATGTGGTGCATCTGGGTGAGCGTGACTGCTCTCTGCAGAGGCGCAATCAGAAGGTGCTCGAGGAAACGCCCTCGCCGATAATGACTCCCGTGCTGCGCGAGCGCATGGGCAGGGCGGCTGTGGCGGCGGCCATGACATGCCGCTATACAAATGCAGGCACGATAGAATTCCTTGTGGACAAGGACAAGAACTTCTACTTCATGGAGATGAACACCCGCATACAGGTAGAGCATCCCATAACCGAGGCCGTGACGGGCATAGACCTTATCAAGGCGCAGATACGCATAGCGGACGGTCAGCCCCTGGGCATAAAGCAGACGGATATCGTAATGAGAGGGCACTCCATAGAGTGCAGGATAAATGCGGAGAATCCGGAACTCAACTTCAGGCCCAGTCCCGGCAGGGTGAATGCGCTTCATTTCCCGGGAGGTCCGGGTATACGCATAGACAGCGCCATATATCAGGGATATACGATCCCGCCGTATTACGACAGCATGATAGCAAAGCTCATAGCTCATGCTCCCACGAGAGACGAGGCTATCGCCAAGATGAAATGGGCCCTTTCGGAGTTTATCGTTGAGGGCGTTGATACCAATATAGAATTCGATCTCTCGCTCATAAAGGACAGCGTGTTCTGTGACGGCACATATGACAACAACTATCTTACAAGAAAGCTTGAAGGATAACGCACTGCAGTGTGCGGGACGATAAAAATAACGGAGTGGATCTCACATGACTATGGAAGAGTGGTTCAAGCAGGTCACAAAGCGTTTCAATACCGATGAGAACCAGCTTAAGGAACCCGATTTCAAATGCCCGAGATGCGGCGAACAGACTACGGCAAAGGAATTCAGGGACAACCTGTGGGTATGCCCCCACTGCGGCTATCATTCAAGGATAACCGCCAGGGACAGACTCAATCTCACCTGTGACAAGGACAGCTTTACCGAGCACGATGCGGGGCTCGGTACGCTCAATCCCATAGATTTTCCCGATTATGAGGAAAAGATAAAGGAGCTTCAGGAAAAGACAGGTCTTACCGAGGCTGTAGTTACGGGCGAATGCACGATACACGGCGAGAAATGCGTCATAGGCGTTATGGATTCGCATTTCATGATGGCATCCATGGGCAGCGTCGTCGGAGAGAAGATAACCCGTGTGTTTGAGTATGCCGAAGAGCATAAGCTGCCGGTGGTACTCTTTACCGCATCGGGCGGCGCACGCATGCAGGAGGGGCTCGTATCCCTCATGCAGATGGCAAAGACCAGCGGAGCGGCGGCAAAGTTCTCACAGAGCGGCGGACTGTACATAACCGTGCTCACAGACCCCACGACGGGCGGTGTCACGGCATCCTTTGCGTCACTCGGAGATATAATAATAGCAGAGCCCAAGGTGCTCGTAGGCTTTGCGGGCAGACGTGTCATAGAGGGCACGATAAAGCAGAGGCTCCCCGAGGATTTCCAGTCGGCGGAATTCCTGCTTGAGAACGGCTTTGTTGATATGATCACGGAGAGAAAGAACATGAGGCGCACCATCGCCCATCTGATAAGACTTCACAAGGGGGAGGCAGTATAATGGATAAGACGAATGTCACCCCTTATGACAGGCTCAGGACCATAAGAAACAAGGACAGGCCCACTATAAGGGACTATATGCCGCTTATATTCACCGATTTCTATGAGCTGCACGGCGACCGCTTTCACGGCGACGACAAAGCGATACTCGGCGGTATAGGCAGGCTCGGCGGTATGCCCGTTACGGTCATAGCCGAGGTCAAGGGCAGAGATGTCTATGAGAACAAGGACGTAAACTTCGCCATGCCCCACCCCGAGGGATACCGCAAGGCGCTGAGGCTGGCACATCAGGCGGAGAAATTCCACCGTCCCGTGATATGCTTTATCGATACTCCCGGCGCATACTGCGGTGTGGGAGCGGAGAAAAGAGGCCAGGGCGAGGCTATTGCAAGAAGCCTGTATGAATTCATGACGCTGCGCACCCCTGTTATATCCGTAGTGCTCGGAGAGGGCGGCAGCGGCGGCGCGCTTGCTCTCGGTGTATGCGATGAGCTTGCGATGCTCGAGAACGCGGTATATTCCGTTATATCCCCGAGGGGCTTTGCATCTATACTCTGGAAGGATGCGGGCCGCGAGGAGGAAGCGTGCAATATTATGAAGATAACCGCTGAGGATGCGGTCGCTCTGGGTGTTGCGGAAAAGATCATCCCCGAGCCCGAGGGCGGCGCTCACAACGATCCTGAAACAACAGCCGAAAATATAGCTGAATTTTTGTCTAATTCGCTGAAAGACAAAATGACAAAAAGTATTGACGAATTACTGAAGTCACGATATAATAAGTTCAGAAAAATCGGCGAATTTACGGAATAGCTTATCCCGTAAGCCGTGTTCCATCGTGCGGCAACGCATGGTGATTGTTTGGGACAAAGGAGGAAGACCAATGGTATTTGATAAGGTAAAGGAGCTCGTAGTAGACGTTCTCAGTGCAGATGGGGATTCTATTGAGAGCGCAACAGACATTCAGGCTGATCTCGGTGCAGATTCACTTGATGTAGTTGATCTTATACAGGCTATCGAGGACGAATTCGGCATCGATATCCCCGATGCAGATGCTCAGAACATCAAGACTATAGGCGATATAGTTGCTTATATCGAGGAGCATCAGAACTGATCCGGTAAACAGGATAATGAAAAAATGCTCAGTTGTTTGCCCTTTCGGGTGTGACACTGAGTATTTTTGTTTATGGCACATAAGCAGGTGCCTGAATCCGTAATACTCATTATAGAAGAAAGTCACTTTATGGGGAGTATCGGAGCCGGATTCATATTCTGGATGGCTACTCTGCCGCTTATTGCCATGACCGTATTCCGGACAATAGCGGGACTCATAAGGTTTAAGAAAAAATACGACAAGTTAAAGGAACAGGCAGGTAGCAAAGCCTGATTACGTATATGTTTTTTGAAACGATAGAATTAACGGGACTGAGCCTCTATCAGATGTGTATGCTCTTCCTTATATGGGCGTTCCTCGGATGGGGCATGGAGGTATGTGTCCATGCGCTCAAAATGGGAGAATACTCAAACAGAGGCTTTCTGAGCATGCCTATATGCCCGATATACGGCTTCGGAGTGCTTATCATAATGACGGTGCTGCGCCCCGTGCTCGATGTGCCGATAGCGCTTTTCTTTCTCTCGTCGTTTATATGCACGTCGTTTGAACTGGCTGTCGGAGTGGCGATGAAAAAGCTCTTCCACAATATGTGGTGGGACTATTCCGATGAGCATTTCAACTTTCACGGGTATATATGCCTGAAGGTCAGCATAGAATGGGGCGTTGCGTGCCTGATAGCGATGAGCTTCATCATGCCCGTGACACAGGCGCTAATAAACCTGATACCGCAGACGGTCGGAGTCATCATTATCATCATAATGGCGGTACTCATCACGATAGATACGATAAATTCCGTTGCGGCCGCAAACAGGATAACCCTGAGACTGCGCGAGATAGCCGAGATAAGTGCGCAGATGTACGAGCATTCGCAGGATCTGGGCGGTGCGCTTGCGGGAGCGGCTCTTGACACTGCAGAGAAGGGAAATCAGCTGGTGACAGCGGTGCATACCGGAGCAAGCGAGGCTGCGGATGTTGCAGCGGGCCTTGCCGACAATATCGGTACGGATATAGCGGAGAACCTGAGCGATGCTTCACGCAGACTGAAAATGCGCTACGATGCAGTCATCGCCTTCACAACCGACAAGCGCGAGGTGCGTATGCTCAAGGCATTCCCGACTATGCATCCCGATGACAACGACGATATATTCAAGCTGATAAAGAGCGTCATAAAGGGCGAGAAAACCATAGAAGAGATCATAAATAATTAGCAATTAGAAATTAGCAAT
>CACZPE010000369.1 GCA_902782875.1 uncultured Ruminococcus sp.
AGAGCAGGCGGCCTTCACCGTGTCGTCGATAATATCGACCACGGGCTTTTCCACACGGGATTTTGATGAATGGCCCGAGCTGTCAAAGACAATACTCGTCTTCCTCATGTTCATAGGTGCGTGCGCAGGAAGTACAGGCGGCGGCGTGAAGGTCTCGCGCCTTATCATACTTTTCAAGGGCATGCATAAGGAGCTTGCAACGATGATACATCCCAAGCAGCTCAAAAAGATCACTATGGACGGCAGCCCCGTGTCGCACGAGGTAGTGCGCTCGGTAAATGTGTATATGGTCTGCTTCGTGCTGGTGTTTGCGATATCAATGATGATACTTTCATTTGACGGATATGACTTTGAAACGAATTTCACAGCCGTAGCCGCTACGATAAATAATATAGGCCCCGGCCTGAATGCCGTAGGCCCTGCTCATAACTTTGCCTTTTTCTCGGTGCCTGCAAAGCTGGTGCTCATATTCGACATGATAGCGGGCAGACTGGAGCTTTATCCCATGCTGCTGCTGCTGTCGCCGTCAACGTGGAAGAAATGATACAGCGCATTCCCGGGAGGTATTATGATACTCGAAAGATCAAAGACCGTGTGTTTTACGGGGCACCGTCCCGAAAAGCTCCCTGACGGCGGCGATGATGATTCGCCCGTGATCAGGGCTATAAAGAGCTGCCTGTATGCCGAGGTGGAAAAAGCAGCGGCAGAGGGCTTTGATACCTTCATCACGGGTATGCAGAGAGGTATAGATCTGTGGGCGGGGGAATGCGTGCTTGACCTTATGAACAGCTACGATATCCATATCGCAGCGGCCGTGCCCTACAGGGATTTCGGGAAGAACTTCAGGGGCAAGGACAAGTGGCTTTTCGGCAGGATAATCGGCAACGCCGAGCATATAGCATATATAGACGAGGAGTATCAGCCCGGATGTATGAGCCGCAGGAACAGATATATGGTAGATCATTCCTCCCTTCTTATAGCAGTCAGGGGGACTGACAAAAGCGGCACATCACAGACCATCGGCTATGCGAAAAGGTGCGGCATAGAAGTGCGCACCATAGACATATCCGCATATACCGACGGGCAGACATCTCTCTTCTGAAAGGAAGCACAACAATGAACGAATATCTGAGACGGGCATGGGCTGAGATAGACCTTGACCGTCTGGGCAAAAATCTTGAACAGCTCAAAGGCCTTGCGCAGGATACGCAGATATGCTGTGTGGTCAAGGCAAATGCTTACGGACATGACGACCGCAGCATAGCCCCTTATCTGGAGGGCAAGGGGATAACCTTCTTTGCGGTGTCGAATATAAAGGAAGCTCTGACTCTCAGGGAGTGCGGCGTAAAGGGCGAGATACTGATACTCGGCCATACACCGTATGAGTATGCTCCCGAGCTGTCGGAGGAGGCTATACTGCAGACAGCGGTATCCGTTGACTATGCGCGGCGCATGAGCGAATACGCAAAGAGCATCGGCGTGAAGGTGCATCTGCATCTTGCGGTGGATACGGGTATGGGCAGGATCGGTGTGCAGGCGGCGGACGCGCCTGCGGCGCTGGCGGAGATATCCGCGCTTGACGGCGTGATACTTGACGGTATGTTCACCCACTTTGCCTGTGCAGACAGCTATGATGAAGATGATATCGCCTATACCGAGGAGCAGAAACGGCTTTTCTTCAGCGCGGCCGAAAAGGCGGCGGCCCGGGGGATAAGCCTCAGGCATATACACTGCCTTAACAGCGCGGGGGGAACCTTCCGCTATGATGAGCGCAGCACACTGGTCCGCTTCGGCATTATGCTCTACGGCTTAAAGCCCGACAGGAGCCTTGATATGCCCGTGGACCTGATGCCCGTGATGGATCTGAAAGCCGCAGTAAGCTTCGTCAAGACCCTCCCTGCGGGCAGGGCGGTGAGCTACGGGCGCACCTACCGCACACAGGGCGATACGGTGATAGCCACTATACCCATAGGCTATGCCGACGGCTACCCGAGAGAGCTGTCAAACAAGGCCCATGTGCTTATAAACGGGCACAGAGCCCCTGTTGTGGGCAGGGTGTGCATGGATCAGCTCATGGCGGATGTGACGGGTATACCCGATGTGCACGAGGGCAGCGAGGTCACTCGGATAGGTACGGACGGCAGCGAGCGCATCACAGCAGATGATCTTGCGGAAATGTGCGGCACCATCGGATATGAGATAGTATGCGGCATATCAAAGCGTGTGCCGAGAGTGATCATAGAGAACGGAAAGATCGTCAGCGTCAGGGAATACTACTGATGATTATACAGATTGTATAATTTAAGGATAATATACTCACCTCTGTTAAAATTTGATGATATAGCTCAAAAAGCCTTGACAACGGCGTATATATTAAGTTATAATAAAATCCGGAAAGATAACTACGAAAGGATACCTGATATGTATTTTACACATTTTTTACAGGCAGC
>CACZPE010000370.1 GCA_902782875.1 uncultured Ruminococcus sp.
AAATACTCATGCCATATCTCGTCCGCAAGCTCTGCTATGCGCCTGTACTGGTCGTCTGTCTTTGCTTCTACAAGGCTGATGCTGTTCATCGTCTGTCTCCTCTTTCTGAAAAATGCCCTGAGCGTGTCAGAGCACATATCGCTCATACAGCCGCCCTCCATGATGCATACAGGCTGTCTGCCCGTATCCTCTGCACCGTATATAACCTTGTCAAGGCGGGCGTTTGCACATGCTCCCGCACACATAGGACAGGGGGCAAGGGTCACATACATCACACAGCCTGAGAGCCGCCATCCTCCGAGGGTGCGTGCGGCTTCGCTTATTGCCTCTATCTCCGCATGGGCGATAGGGGAACGCTCTTTCTCACGTCTGTTTCTGCCTCTGCCGACGACAGCCCCGTCGGAGATGCGCACTATCACAGCGCCTACAGGCACCTCTCCGTCAGCTGCGGCTTCGTCCGCAAGTGCGGCAGCCATGCTCATATAGTACTCGTCATTCATAGCATAATGAATCTGCTCATGACAAGATACAACGCATAGATCATCGTCCATATCATGATGTACGGGTTTGAGAATACCATCATTATCTTATCGGTATCGGAAAGGAACATATTGTTCATGGGCAGGCTTATACGGTTGCTGTAGCGCGCCACAAAGCGTATCGTGGCGATAACTCCGATGCCTATGAATATTATTATGATGCCCATGGGCACAAGCGGAAGACTGTCTCCCGAAAGTACCCTTGTTATCGTAATGGTATAATACGATGTCGTGAATATTATCTTCATCATAATAGCTGTGAGCACAGAGCCTGTCCTCAGCGCAAAGTAGCCTGTCAGGAGAGAATATGCGAATATAAACAGGAAATGACCCTCGGGCGAGAAAAATGCGGACAGCATGCTGGATATTACCAGTGCAAAGCCGTCGCCGTACTGCCTGAATAGATTCAGGAATATGCCCCTGTGTATTATCTCGGTCATCACAGGTATTACTATGATGTACAATACCATTACAGGCGTTATCTGCCACTCGTCGAGAAGGAGGATATGCTCCCAGTCGTGCTTGGTGTTGAGCATGGCTTTCTGCAGGTCAAGGCAGAGGAAAAGCACGCCGAATGCCAGCAGCGCAAAGAATATACTGTTGAAGAAAAGAGGCTTGTTGGATACCTTTGTGGGCAGCATCACCCTGAGCGGCGCCCTGAGCTTTACCATAAGGTATATGGTGGGTATCAGGCGGAGAGCTATGTTCATAATATAGCTCATTACCACGGGGAATGCTCCGTGACCGATGAAAAAGCCCTCGCTGCATATATGTATACCCATAACCGGATGCGGATATCCCGAAAAGATGAGCAGCGTGATGAACTGAAGAAGTGTATATGCGGTCATTACGCCTGCGATGAGCCTTATCGTTCTCTGCAGGACCTCTGATTCATCGGCGGCGGGATACTGACCGACAAATCCCTCGCCGTCAAGATATGTATTCTCCTTTTCGGCAGATTGCTTGAAGAAGCCGAAATCATTGGCCTTATCGAGAGACCATTCGCGGTACATTTCGTTGTATGCCTTATCCTGCTGCCTGAGCGAGGATATACGTTCGTCACTTCCCGATTGCATCAGATCACCGCCTGTCTGTAAGGATTTCAGTTACATTATCATACGGCAGATATTATACCATATTTATGTGAACAAAATGTTTTTGCGATATTTACATAAGCTGAACACTAAAAGATATGCAGGAAAATGAAAAACGTCATGCAAATCTTCTTGACATAACAGGGAAAATGGTGTAAAATAATAATGAAAACGCTTACACATAAGCGGCTGATACTGTCACAAAGGAGCATATTATGTCTGATAACAAAAGGAATATAGATCTTGATCTTCCGCCTCTGCCGAAGGCTCCTCTTCCCAAGATACCCCCGATGCCCGAAGCACCGTCCTTCATGAAGGATATGGGGGACAAGCCGAAGGAGGTACGCAGGGAAAAGCCTCCCCTTGACGGAGATATGCCCGTAAAGAGCACCACCACCGAGAAAAAGGCGGAAAGCTCATCCGAAAAGATGTCCTTTGAGAAAAAGGATGCGGGTCTGCCGCCTGTAATGCAGGATGATACCCCTGCAAAGGCGATCAAGGCTGCGCCCATGAGGGAGGAAGATCCCTATGCGGATGACAGCGCATCAAAACACGATGTGATAATTGAGGAATACGACGGCGAGATCGGCGAGATAGACCCGAAGGTCGCCCTGGCACCCATGACCTCCAACCGCGAGCGCGCTCAGAGAGAACTCAAGGAAAAGATCAAGATGAACGATCTCCAGATGGAGATGGAAGCGCCTATCCTTGATGACCTCAACGATAAATACGTAGCACCCGAGAAGAAGGCTAAGGATCTTGTTGAGCAGGACCGCCTTGACCGCGATGAGAAGATGCAGCTGCGCAGGCGCGTACAGGAGGACCTTGCAAGAGTACCCGAGAACTATAACGCTCGCCAGAGCAAGAATATGTATAACAAGCTCATGGAGGAAAAGAAGCTCAAGACAGCAAAGAAGGGTCTGGCTCTTTCGGTTATCCCCGTGCTGCTCGGCCTTATAGGTGCTGTTATATGCTACTTCCTGCTCGGCTGGCCCGACTATGAGCAGATATTCCAGATAACCGCTGCATTTGCGGCATTCGGCGCTCTGCTTCTTCTGATAAAATCCAATCACGGCAGGCTGTTCGGCATGACCATATATGCGATCTCTCTGATAGCCTATATCGGCCTCGGAATGATATACTACATATACCTGGTGGCTATGGGCACCATAGCTGAATACGATCTTATGCACATGGTATTCGGCGTTGCCGCATCGGCATGCAATATCATATCGCTGATACTGCTCTCAAAGAATGAAGCTATCGTAACGTACTACACGACCAAATTCAGCAAAAAAAGATAACATAAACTTAAGTGCTCAAAGCGGCTGTCATATATATGATTGATCCGTCTTTGAGCATTTTTTTGAAAGGACAGCTCGGTATTGAAGAAAAGGATAGTGATCGGCATAGCCGCCCACGCAGATGCGGGCAAGACCACGCTTGCAGAGGCTATGCTCGTAAGATCGGGCGTTATACGCACCGCGGGAAGAGTTGACAGCGGCAGTGCATATCTTGATACTACGGCCATTGAGAAGAAAAGGGGCATTACCGTATTCTCGCATCAGGCGGTAATGACATACGCAGATGCGGGGATAACGATACTTGACACCCCGGGACATTCAGATTTCTCTGCCGAGGCAGAGCGCACACTTGCCGTACTTGATGCGGCGATACTGGTCATAAGCGGTACAGACGGCGTGCAGCCCCATACCCTTACGTTATGGAGGCTGCTTGATCATTACGGCGTGCCTGTTATAGTATTTGTAAACAAGACCGATATATCACACAGGCTCGATACCGTGCCTGATGAGCTAAGACGCCTTTCAGATAGGATAGTGCCGTTTGAGGACGAAGCTCTGGCAGAGTGCGATGAGGATATGATGGATGAGTATCTTGAGAAGGGCTCGCTTTCTGAGGATACACTTATATCCGCGTTTGCGCGCAGGGCGTATTTCCCGTGCTTCTACGGCTCCGCCCTTAAGGATCAGGGAGTGGAGAATGTGCTTGATGCCGCGGCAAGGCTCGTTACGCCGAAATACACCGGGGAAGGCTTCGGTGCAAGGGTATACAAGATATCAAATGACGGCGGCACACGCCTTACGCATATGAAGATAACAGGCGGAAGCATCTCTGTTCGTGACAGGATAGACGACGAGAAGGTCACAAGGCTGCGTATATACTCAGGGGCAAAGTATACACAGACTGATACCGCCGAAGCAGGTGAGGTAGTCGCGGCAGAGGGGCTGACTTCACTTTCGGCAGGTGACGGAGCGGGATTTGAGAAGCGCTCTCAGGCGGTACTCGAGCCTGTGATGCGATATACCGTAATATCCGACACGGATGAGCATATACTCTATGACAGACTGCGTGAGATAGAGGCAGAGGAGCCTGTGCTGAGGGTGCGTCAGGAGAACGGCGAGATAAGTGTATTCGTTATGGGCGATATACAGCTTGAAGTGCTGAAAAATATGTATGAACAGCGTTTCGGCGGGAGTATATCCTTCGGCGAGGGCAGGATATCCTATCGTGAGACCATAGCCGCCCCTGTCATAGGTATAGGCCATTATGAGCCGCTCAGACACTATGCGGAGGCAGTGGTCGAGATATCGCCGCTGCCGCGCGGGAGCGGTATAGTCTGCGGTACGGACTGCTCGGAGGATATACTTCACAGGCGCTTTCAGCATATGGTCGTATCATGTCTTGAGAGCAAGGAGCATCTCGGTGTACTGACAGGCTCGCCGCTTACTGATGTGAAGATAACGCTGATAAACGGCAAGGCACATATAAAGCACACCGAGGGCGGAGATTTCAGACAGGCGGCGCTGCGTGCGGTCAGAATGGGCCTCATGCATGCTGAGAATATACTCCTTGAACCCTATTTCTCCTTTGTGCTTACCGTGCCTCAGGCAAGTGTCGGCAGGGCTATGACGGATATGCAGAATATGGGCGCCACCTTCGGCACTCCGGAGACGGACGGGGAAATGTCTGTGATAAAGGGCTCGGCCCCCGCGGCGCAGATAGGGTACTATCACAGCGAGCTGCAGAGCTATACAGGCGGCAGGGGAACGCTCATTACGGAGTTTGACGGATACTTCCCCTGCAGCAATGCCGATGAGGTCATAGCCCGCACGGGATACGACCCGGAGGCCGACCTTGAGAACTCTCCCGACAGTGTGTTCTGCTCTCACGGAGTTGGAACGATAGTGCGTTGGGATATGGTCAGGGAGCGCATGCACACCGAAGAGAGCGGCACGGTATCTGTCAGTGAGCCCGAGATAACGCCTGCACAGGCAGCACGGTTCAGGGCAAGGCTCTACAGCGATGATGAGCTGATGGAGATATTTGAGAAGACCTACGGCAGAATTGAGCGGCCGAAGCGCTATGCCATGCGCCGTGAGGAGAACGTATCATCAAAGCCGCACAAAAAGCCCCTCCCCGCAGGGAAGGACTATATGATAGTTGACGGCTACAACATAATATTCGCTTGGGATGAACTCAAGGAGCTGGCAAAGACGAGCCTTGACCACGCAAGACACCGCCTGACGGATATGCTTATCAACTATGCGGGATTCAGAAACTGCGAGCTGATACTTGTATTCGATGCATACAAGACCCATGAGGAAAGACGCACGGAGCGCGTGAGCAACATCACCGTGGTGTATACCAGGGAAGCCGAGACGGCGGATATGTACATAGAGCGCACCGCTCACGAGCTGACACCGAAGGCCAGACGCGTGACGGTGGCTACTTCTGACTATGCCGAGCAGCTTATTATACTCGGCAACGGGGCCCTGAGGATATCCGCGCGTGAATTCCATGATGATGTGATGCTCACCGAGCAGACAATAAGAACAGTGATAGAGGGTATGAGAAAGTCATGACCGACAGTATAACAAAATCTCTGACAAAGAAGTTCTCGCACAGCATTATGAGCAGGACAAAGGCGGCTGTGAAGGAATACTCGATGATAAAGCCCGGCGACAGGATAGCCGTATGTATATCGGGCGGCAAGGATTCGATGCTGCTTGCCTGTGTGATGCGGGAGCTGAAGCTCCACGGCGGATATGATTTTGAGCCTGTGTATATGGTCATGGATCCGGGGTATTCACCTGATACACTGGAGAGTATACGTAATAATCTGGACAGACTGGGTATAGATGCGGATATATTCACAACGGATATATTTGCTGCCGCAGACAGCTGCTCAAATCCCTGTGCGCTGTGTGCAAAGCTGCGCAGAGGAGCGCTTTATTCACACGCACAGT
>CACZPE010000371.1 GCA_902782875.1 uncultured Ruminococcus sp.
CGCTGCGACGCCTCTGCCGTCAGCTGTGCCGCCTGCCGCGATAACAGGAACATCCGCTCCCACAGCATCAACTATCTGGGGCACCAGGCACATAGTCGTGTTCTGACCGATATGTCCGCCGGACTCTGTACCCTCTGCGATGACCGCATCGGCACCTGCCTTTACGAGCCTCTTTGCGAGAGCTACCGTGGGCACTACGGGGATGACCTTTATGCCTGCATCCTTCCACGCGGGGACGTATACGCCCGGATTGCCCGCACCCGTGGTCACGAAATTAACACCCTCGTCTATGACAAGCTGTGCGAGATCCTCCGCATTGGGGGACATGAGCATGATATTCACGCCGAAGGGCTTGTCCGTAAGCTCCTTGCAGCGGCGTATCTGATCTCTCAGATAATCTATCGGAGCAGAGCCGCCTGCGATTATTCCCGCACCGCCTGCGTTGGATACCGCGGAGGCGAGAGTACTCTCAGCCACCCATGCCATACCGCCCTGCAGCAGGGGATATCTTATTCCCAGAAGATCAGTAACTCTTGTTGACATATCATCACCCTATCCTTATTTCTTAAGATCGAGCAGGGCCTTCTTTGTGCCCTCCTTGTTCACATCATCATCGAACCAGCCGTACAGCACACCGTTTTTCTCGGTGAGCCCCACGAGCATATTCTCGCTCTTCTTGTTTTTATATACCTGTACGACCTTGCCTGCGGCAGGATCGTATCTGTTTATGCTGTGATCGAGATTATAGTATATGCATCCGCCGTACTGCACCAGCTGCGGCATATAACCCGTCCAGTAGAACGTGTCGCTGCCCTGCTTTATCTCCCACCTGTCGGTTACGGAGAATAGCTTTACTGCGCTGTTCTTGTCGGTATCATAGCGGTATACTCCGCCCTCGCCCACATATACTATACTCTTGCCGTAAAAGGCAAAGGAGCTGTTGCTGTCCCAGTTCATGCCGTCGAAACGCTTAGAGTCCGCTTCATTTGCAGGCACATCATAGAACGCTCTCATATAGTCCGAGCTTTTCAGGAAATACTTGTGCATCGTGACTCTTTCCATCTGCTCGCTGTTTATGAACGAGTCGTCAAAGGTGGTATCCACATGATACCAGCTGCCGTCTATCTTGGCGAGATTCCACATATGTGAATCGTTGGATATCAGCCTGCAGTCTATACCCGCTTCGCGCATGAGTATCGCATACGCCCTCGCATAGCCTGTGCACAGCGCCTTGTGCTTTACCAGCGCTGAATAGGGAGTGGAGGTATAGCGGTTGCCTGTCTTGATGTATTCCGCATCCTCAACGAGTTTGTCGTGAAGATATGCGGCCTTCTGTATATCCGTCCAGTTCCTGTCCATACCCGAAAGTACCGACGATACCGCCGCATCAAAGCTCTTTCTGTCTGCTGCGAGGGAATCCTTCGACGATACGTACTTCACGTAGAGATTAGCCTCCACACGGTACAGCTTCCCCTGCTTCGTGATGGTGCCGTCAAAGCTCAGATCATCGCAGACGTTGAAAAGCTCCTTCTCACAGAAAAGCTCTTCCACAGCCTCGTTGAGAAGCTTTTCTATATAAGAGTCGTTGTTGTCGGTGACATAGAAGGTGGACTTTATCGTGGGAGAAAGCGTCTTCATGCCCCTGCGCAGATCGTCCCTGAGGGTCGTTCTCGCCGACGCCTCTGTTGTCTGCGAGGTCGCCGCATAGACTTCTATTGTCGGTGGTGGGATAAGTGCCGTCATCATGACAGCTGATAATAAAAATGCCGTTGCCCTTTTCATGTCATATCCTCTTAAAGATCGAATATCGCAGCCGCCTGTGTGAGCCCCGCACCGAAGCCGACGAAGCATACCCTCTGCCCCTCGGTGACCGCACCGTTATGCCTTGCCTCATCAAAGGCTATGGGTATCGAAGCGCTCGATGTATTGCCGCTGTGATCTATGTTCGTGTAAAATTTGTCAAGACTTACGCCGAGATTCTTGGCCGCTGTCTCTATTATCCTGATATTCGCCTGATGCGGTATGAACACGTCTATATCCGATACAGCCGTGCCCGTACCCTCAAGAGCCATTTCCACCGCATGGGGAAGAGCCTTCGTGGCGAATTTGTATACCTCCCTGCCGTCCTGTACAAGCAGTCCGAGAGGGTCATCCTCAGATGTGTAGTCCTCTATATGTATGGGGTCCTTTGTAAACGGATTACGCTTGTGATGCCCCTTTGCATAGAGGAATTTCATGCCGCTTCCGTCACAGCCGAGCCAGCTGGTATAGAACGCATCCGACCTTGTGACAACTGCAGCTGCCGCACCGTCCCCGAAGAGTATGCATGAGGAACGGTCCTCGAAATTGGTTATATAGGAAAGCTGCTCTGCAGCCACCACAAGTATGTATTTTATCCTGTTGTCAGTCATAAGGAATCTGTGCGCAGTATCGAGCGCATAGACATATCCCGAACAGGCTGCCGCGATATCGAAGGCCGCCGCATTTGTCGCGCCTGTTTCGCGCTGTACCATTGCCGATACCGACGGAGTATAGAAATCATTCGTGACTGTGGAGCATATTATCATCCCGATATCAAGCGGGTCGATCCCTGCCTCGGCTATAGCCTTCCTTGCCGCCTCGGCACCCATATACCACGTCGGCTCGCCGTTTGTCATACGTCTTTCGGATATGCCTGTCCTTGTGCGTATCCATTCATCATTGGTATCGACACATTTTGCAAGATCGTCGTTAGTGACTGTCAGGAGCGGTCTGTATGAGCCTGTTGAGAGGATCTTTATTCCCATTTCATGACCTCCGTTGATCTTATTTATATTTTCAGCATCTTATATCGGTTCTCTATTGTAATTCTGATAATTTTGTGCTATACTAATATATAGTTATTCTTTAAACTTACTCATAACTATTTCATTTTAATACATTTTCGCTCTACTTGTCAACACCAAAACTGCTTTTTTGACAAAATTTTTCTGTATTATCATCTTGTGATATAAAAGTTAATAAATATTACAAACAAAGAAAGGAAAAGACTATGAAGAATGTATTCCTCTTTTCGGGACAGGGCTCTCAGTATCCCGGTATGGGCAGATCCTTTGCAGAGACGTTCCCGGAGCTTACGGAGATATTTGATGAGGCCTCGGATGTGCTGGGATTTGACCTTTATGACAAATGCGTGAACGCCTCCGAAGATGAGCTTGCACAGACCGTCGTATCGCAGCCTGCAATAATGGCTGTTTCACTGTGTGCCGCTGAGGCACTGCGCATCAAGGGCATCACCGCAGAGGCGGTGGCAGGCCATTCCCTCGGTGAATATGCCGCTATGGTATACGCGGGTATGGTATCGCGCAGAGACGGTTTCAGACTGATAAAGGCAAGAAGCGAAGCAATGCAGAAGGCTGCGGAAAACTCTGACGGCGTGATGTATGCTATTATGGGTATCCCCGCAGATGAGATCGAAAAGGTGTGCGCAGATACAGAGGGCTATGTGGTGCCCGTAAACTACAATTCCTCACTGCAGACCGTTATCGCGGGCGATGCAGAGCCGTGCGCAAAGGCGGCGAAGACCTTTGAGGAAGCGGGCGCTAAGAAGGTAGTAAAGCTGAGTGTCTCCTCCGCCTTCCATTCAAGGATAATGCAGCCTGCTGCGGATGAATTCCTGCCGTTTGCAAAGACGGTCACATTTGAAAGGCCGAAGATAACTTTCATGTCAAATATCACCGGCAGACCCTATGACCCCGATGAACATACAGGTATAGGCGATGTGCCGACCGATATGGCAGACCGCCTTGCAATGCATATCGTATCACCCGTGCGCTTTACGGACGAGCTGAACTTCCTTGCAGCCCGGGGATATGACAACTTCCTCGAGTGCGGCCCGGGCAAGGTGCTCACAGGCCTTGTGAAGCGTACTCTCAAGGATGTATCCTTTGCAAATGTACAGGATGCAGACACCCTTGCCAAAATTGTATAAATTACAAGTTTTATACTATTTGTATAATCAAGCTTACGGGTTCAGCTAAACTACAAAACAGCGAATCAGAATGATCCTCCTCCGCTGTCCCTATACCCTGAACCCTATACCCTAAACCCTAAAACACATAAGGAGCTATGACAATGAACAAATACGGACTTCTCGGTTTTCCTCTCGGGCATACTATGTCTCCGCCGATACACAAAAGGCTTTTTGAGCTCGAGGGAGTGACAGATTTTGACTATTCCCTCTTTGAGATATCCGAAGAGGATCTCGACAGCAGAAAGGATGAGCTCCTTTCTCTCAGAGGATTCAACATAACCATACCCCATAAGGGCAATATCATGAAGTATCTTGATGAGCTCGACAGCTCCGCGCAGAGATACTCCTCCGTCAACTGTGTAGTCAACAGAGACGGCAGACATATCGGCTACAACACCGACTGTGACGGCTTCCTGCGCTCATGCGAAGCGGCGGGCGGCTCCCTTTCGGGCAGCGTGCTGCAGTGCGGCTGCGGCGGTGTCGGCAGAATGATAGCGATAGAATGTCTGCGTCACGGAGCAGATCTCACGGTATCAGTAATGAAGGGCTTTGAAGACACTGTGGAGCCCGTGCGCGAGTATGCCCGCGCAAACGGCATAGACAAGCCGATAAATGTGGTATACCCCGATACGATAGAAATAAAGCACTATGATACTCTCATAAATGCAACACCTGTGGGAATGTTCCCGAAGACAGATGCCTGCCCAGTAAGTGCGGATATAATAAAGGATACGGGCTTTGTATTCGATGTTATATACAACCCCGAGGAGACTCTTCTCATGAAGACCGCAAGGGAAAACGGCATAAAAGCTGTGGGCGGCATGGCGATGCTCGTATATCAGGCTGTTGTGGCACATGAGATATGGAGCGGCGCGTCATACCGCACGGAGGATATAGATGTTCTCATATCTGATATGCACGCACTGATGCGCTCATGAGGCGTCAGTTCGACGGGGCGGCTCTCGAAGCCCCTCTGCCTGCGGCGCTCATAACCTGTGCAGACGGAGATATACGCAATGTATTCACCGCCGCATGGACAGGTATAGTCAACACCCGTCCGCCGATGGCGTATGTATCTATACGTCCGTCAAGATATTCATACGAGATAATAGACAGGACAGGGGAGTTTGTGATAAACCTCACCACATCCGCTATGGTGCGCACGGTCGATTTCTGCGGCGCAAGAAGCGGCAGGGATATCGACAAATTTGAAAAATGCCGCCTTGATACCGTACCGTCAGAACGCACAGCCTGTCCTGTACTCACCGCCTCACCTGTGAGCCTTGAATGCAAGGTGAGGACAAAGACAGAGCTTGGCAGCCATGTGATGTTCCTTGCCGATATTGTCGGCATCAGCGTCGATGAGAAATACATCGACAGCAAGGGAAAGATAAACCTCGAGCAGGCAGGGCTCATGGCATATGCCCACGGGGGATACTTCGCCCTCGGCAGGACGCTCGGCTCATTCGGCTTTGCGGTCAGAAAGAAAAAACACGCCGTGAAAGACGGGAGGAGAAAATGAAAAAACATATCATCCCCGCGATACTCTTCCTTATGCTGCTGACATCCTGCAGCCGCTCAAAGTCCTTTGACGAAAAGGATCTGCAGGGCACATGGGTCAGAAGCTCGGGCGGCGCCGAAGCTACATGGATATTTGATACCGACGGCAGATGCACTGCGGATATCGTATCTCCCGACGGCGAAAAGACCGTGACCACATCCACAAGGGCAAAGTATACGCTGAACGGCTCAAAGCTCAAGCTTGAGTTCACCGAATACGGCACAAAGGCCGAATATTCCGTCACCATATCCGACGGAGTGATGACCTGGTCTGACGGCAAAACTACCTACAGCTTCACAAAAAAATGACAGATATACACGCACACTACGATGACCCCGCGTTTGACAAAGACAGGGATACCGCTGTAAGGAACGCTCTTCTCTCGGCGGATATCATAATAAACGCGGGTATATCAGATACACGCTCCGAAAGCACCGTCATGCTTGCGGAAAAATACAGCGGGATATACGCCGCTGTGGGTATACATCCGCAGTACAGCGGCGATATGAGCGTGATAGAAAGACTATGCACACACAAAAAGACCGTTGCAGTCGGCGAGACGGGGCTTGACTACAGAAATGCCGATGCCGCCGAAAAACAGCGGCAGAGAGA
Organism: uncultured Ruminococcus sp.; assembly: GCA_902782875.1. The sequence goes on from CACZPE010000371.1 coordinate 6,186, forward strand.
TCTTTTCACGGCACATATCGGCATCGCTAAAAAGTATAATTTACCATTAATTATACACTGCGTAGACGCATGGGGCGATATGACCGGTATACTGCGCTCACATCCCGTAAGGGGAGCGATGCACGGCTTTACGGGCTCGGCTGAAACAGCGGCGGAGCTGGTCCGTCTCGGGCTGTATATCAGCTTCGGCGGCAGAGTGACATACCCTGCGGCAAAGAAGGCAAACGCCGCCCTGAGAGCAATACCCTCCGAAAAGATACTGACCGAGACAGATGCACCCTATGCACCGCCCTATCCCCATGCGGGAGAGCGCTGTGAAGGGTATATGCTGCGGGATACCGTGTCATATATATCCTCTGTGCTTGACTGTGACCCGTCAGTATTTGACCGCAACGCAAGGAAGCTTTTCGGGCTTGCATAACGCTGTTTAACTGAAAAGTGAATACTAAACCCTAGACCCTATACCCTAAACCCTATATGAAAGAGTGATACAATGATAAAGTTTCATCTTCCTGATTGCAGCACCCATGCAAGCCTTGATCTTACGGTAATAAAATTCCTGAAAGAGAAAAAAGAGCTTTTCAGGGATGATATGGAGATAGCATCGGTATTCGGCAGCCCCAATCTTATATGGAACGGCGGCAGGATGATACTCAGTCCCTATCAGCCTGCTCTCTACAAGGATCTCATAAAGACCTACAATGATTACGGCGTACCATACCGCTTCACATTCACAAATCCGCTCATCACCGAGGAGTATCTTGACGACTACGACTGCAATGATATGCTCGACTTTGCGGACAACGGCATGAATGAGGTAATCGTATACTCTCCCGTGCTCGAGGAATATATCCGCAAGACCCACCCGAAAATGAAGATCACATCCTCTACCTGCAAATGCATCAGGGATATAGATGATGTAAAGGCGGAGCTTGCAAAGCCCTATTCCCTCGTAGTGCTCGATTTCAACTTCAACAACGATTTTGAGAAGCTCTCGCAGCTCACTCCCGAGGAAAGAAAGCGCTGTGAGATACTCTCCAACCCCGTATGCCGCCCGGGCTGCACGCGCAGGGCAGAACACTATGAGTATATCGGCTACAATCAGCTTCACTTCAGGGAGATCATGGAAAAGCTCAGACGCATGCCCCCCGAGGAGAGAGAAAAGCACGCCATAAAGGAATGGGAATGTAAGGACAGGGAGATGGATATATTCAACAAGGAATATCCTCTCAGAGTCACTCCCGAGCTTATCAGGGAAAAGTATGTGCCTATGGGCTTTGAGAATTTCAAGCTCGAGGGAAGGGCAGCGAATATGATGCTGCTCGGCGAACAGTTTGCAAGATACTTTGCCGCTGAGGGCAAGGTCGATGAGCTGCGCCTTGAGATCATGACCACTGCGATAGACAATATGCGTCTTAACTTCCACTGATTGTATACCGATACAGCAGTTTTTGTTTAAAAACCGCTGATAGTTGTACCATTTGCTGTGCATAATAACTATTGCAAAATATACACCTTACTGCTATAATGTACACAAAGCAGAAATTCTTATAAACAAAAGGAGAATAACGAATGCTCAAAGCCATAGGCTCAAATATAGACCTTTCAGTACCGTCTAAGAAATGCGAATACTACAGCTATGTATCTGATATACTCGAGCATGAGAAGGTACAGTCGATGAAGAATTTCACACAGCACGGCAATACCTCGGTATTTCAGCACTGTGTGAATGTATCCTATTATAACTACAGACTCTGCAAGATGCTCGGCCTTGATGCAAGAAGTGCCGCAAGAGCAAGCCTGCTGCACGATTTCTTCCTTTATGACTGGCATGACTATGTAAGAGAACCCGGTCAGCAGATGCACGGCTGGACACATCCGCATACCGCGCTCAACAATGCGAAGAAGTATTTCAAGCTCAACAAGGTTGAGGAAGATATCATAGTGAAGCATATGTTCCCCCTCACCACCGAGCTCCCGAAGTATAAGGAAACAGTATGCATAACCCTCGTGGATAAATTCTGCGGCGCATGGGAAGTAATAGACCACTGGGGCGAATCCGCAGAAAAGGGCGCAAAGAAGATCAGAAAAGCATTTACCTGATGACAGATCCGCTGCATATGCAGCGGATTTTTTCGGTATACCGAAA
>CACZPE010000372.1 GCA_902782875.1 uncultured Ruminococcus sp.
TAGATATGCTGTATCAGAGTTTTGCCGCTTTTGAGCATATGGGTGTAGGGCACATGATGGAAGAACAGCAGCAGCTCCTCGGGGCAGGTGTCAGTACTCTCGTACATATCGGCATTCGGCTTTTCGTACTGTGTGGTATATCCAGTGCCCGTGGCCGCGGTCCTGTCCACGCCCATGCCGTGACAGTCGGAATAGTGATAGGTACCCCAGGGGGAATACTCATACCCGTCTATATCCACGCCGTAGTGATAGTGGGGCACAACCATCCATCCTATGCCAAGGGGTGAGGTGTAGCTCTCGTATATATCCCTTGAGGACATGAGCATATCCGTCAGCATGCGGGCATCGTGCTCATCAGACGTTACCGCCGCACGTACCCATTCCTCCGCGATGGTCTCTGCGGAAAGGGACGGGTCATATATCAGCCTGCCGAAGCCGTAGAGGTTTGCGCCCGCAAGAGGGTCGCCCGTCCAGCAATGGCTGTCGCCGATATTGGATACTCCCGCAGCGCCGAGTATGCGCTCCTTTACATACGGCTTGTCATCGCGGTATGTGTTGAAGTCAAGGCATTCCTTCCACATGGGCACCAGGTAGCAGAGATCCTTCTGCTGACCTGTATACTCCTGGGTTATCTGGAACTCCGCGAACATATTTGTCTTGTCAAGACCGCCGAACAGCGGGGATATGGCCTCTCTTATCTGGAAGTCCATGGGGCCGTTCTTTATCTGCAGGTATACATTGTCCTCAAATCTTCCGTCAAGGGGCCTGAAATGGTCATAGGCAGCCCTTGCCCTGTCATTTGAGCGGTCGCGCCAGTCAAGATGGCAGTTGTATACAAAGCAGCGCCAGATCACTATGCCGCCGTAGGGGCGAAGCGCCCGGGCGAGCATATTCGCACCGTCCGCATGGTCTCTGCCGTAGGTGAAGGGGCCCGGGCGGTTTTCCGAATCCGCCTTTACCAGAAATCCGCCGAAGTCCGGGATATGGGCATAGATATTCTTCGCCATATCGGCCCAGAAGCTCCTCACGCCGTCGTCAAGGGGATCTGCGGTATCAAGTCCGCCTATCTCCATGGGGGCTGCATAGTTTATGCTCAGATACAGCTTTATGCCGTACCTGCCGAACACATCCGCCATTTCGGCTATGCGGTCAAGATACTTGTCGGTGATGAACAGCGTCTCGTTCTTATGTACATTGACATTGTTTATGCATATGGCATTTATCGCAACGGAGGACAGCAGTCTTGCATAGTCGGTGATGCGCGTCATATCCTCGGTTATGGTATAGTCAGAGAAGAATATGGAGCGGCCCGCGTAGCCTCTCTCGATATCTCCGTCGCCGTTGTCCCAGTGGTCTATCATGCGCACATTGTAGGCAGGGCTTTCGCTGACGCATATCCTGTCGGGGGAATATCCCGCGCCCGCGAGTATCAGAAATCTGTACACTCCGTAGAGTATGCCGCTCTCATCGCCGCCTGTCACGGTTATACGCTCATCGGTGATATCTATACGATATGCGCCGCTCTCCAGTGAGGCATCGGTCTTCATAACAAAGCTGCCGTCTTCGCATACATCGGGAGTCCTGCCGAAAAGCTTCTCGGATGTGCTTGTAAGTTCTCTGACGGCACTGTCCGTGATGCGCCCCTTCGGCGCAGATATGCGGGCAAGATACTTCTCCGTCCATTTCATATTATTGTCCTTGCCGGCAGAAAGCCAGCAGTTATACATCATATTCATAAAAACACCGCCTGTTCATATTTGATATACACGGATACCGCCGTATCCGAAAAAACAGTTGCATTGATTATATTACATATCACGGCCTTTTTCCAATCGTTTATTGCGCTTTTGGGGACGGATATTGCCTTTACGGAAAGCAAAAATACACAAATTTTTCAACACATTTTCTGCAAAGAAATTCTATTTATTTGTTGATTTTTCATCAAAAATATGATATACTATATTTTGGAGTTTTTTATCGTTTCCGGTATTCTTTACCGGACCAGGAACTTTAGGGGGAGAACCGCAAAATGAACAAGAGATACAATGTATGCCTGCTTGTTGCCAAAATAATGGACTTCTTCAGCAGTGAGCTCGTAAAGGGTGCCATCACGGCTGCAAAGCAGCATGATATAAACCTCACTGTAATGCCCGGCAACTATATCGGTGAGCAGGCGCATAACGATGAACTCGGTATGCACTATGAATACCAGTACAACGTACTGTTCGACTATGCGGCAATGGCACATTTCGATTATGTGATAGCCGCTGTAGGCACAATTGGCTATAATCTTGAAGAAAAAGAACTGAAAAAATTCCTCGCCCCGTTCGCAGACACTCCTCTTCTCTGCGTGGCATCTCCGGTAGAGGGATATGATCACCTGTGCTTTGACAATTATACAGGTCTGGCCTCGGCTATAACGTATCTTGCCAAGCAGGGCAGGAAACATATAGGCATAATGGCCGGCAGACCCGACAACTCCGACTGCGCCGAGAGATATGAAGCCTACCGCCGCAGTCTTGATGAAAACGGACTTGAATACAAGGACAGCTATCTTACCTACTGTGATATATCCTTTGACAGCACCGCCGAGGCTGAAAAGCTCCTCGATGCGAACCCCGAGCTCGATGCTGTGGTATGCGCCAACGACAAGATCGCCGCGGAGCTTTATAAAGTTCTCCACGCGAGGAATATCGCCATAGGCAGGGATATCGCCGTAGTGGGCTTTGATGACCAGCCTGCGGCAAAGAGCTACGACCCTCCCCTTGCGACCGTCAAGGCTGACGCAAGGCTTATGGGCAGCATAGCAGTGGAAAAGGCTGTGGCCTATCTCAAGGGCGAGCCTTCCGACAATAATCTCGTATCCACACGCTTCATACCCCGTCATTCGAGCAATGCGGGATATATGCCCATGCCGAAGGATATCTTCGACGGCGGCAGCGAGGACACTAAGGCAAAGCTCAAGGAAAGTCTCACACGTATCTTTGACGGCATACCCGACATGGACAAGGCCTGCGAGGAGATAAACGCCCTCATAGACTTCTTTGACGACGAATTCATAGGCGGTACCGCATCTGCCGACGCAAAGAACGTCACTCTTGACAAGATAAATCACCTGATATCCTCTGATCTCAGGCTCTTCAGCAGCATGTCGCGGATATACTCCGTGCATGAGCTGGTATACATATGGGTAATAAGAAACTGCCGCTCGGAGAATATCCCTGTGGTAAGAGAGATATACACCATACTCGACCAGAAGCTCAGAAAGCGCTTCAATCCCAGCAGACAGGCAGCCGATACCTCCCATCTGGAGAATATCTTCATCAGGGAATCCCTTACTGTCGGCATGAATCTTAAGGACAGCTATGCGGCCATACTCAAATGCCTGTGCAATCTTGGCTCAGAGACCAGCTATCTCTATCTGCTCGACAAGCCGGTTATACACAACTACGGCTTTGACTTCCCCCAGGATATCACATGGCTGTTCAAGTCGTACAGCTTCGGCGCGAACACCCACAGCATACCCGAAAACGAGCAGAAGATGTTCACTCCCGAGGTATTCAGAAACAGCTTCCTTGTATCAGACAGGCCGAGAATACTCATAGCCTCCCTGCTGCATACAGGCGCTACACACTACGGCCTTGCGCTGCTTGAGCCCGAGAGCCCCGATCTTTTCAGAGAGCTTGAGCTCATCACCTATCAGCTCAGCTCCGCTGTAAGAACTCTTGATATACTCCGCTCCCTCGATGAGCATCTGTCGGATATAAACGAGAAGAATACCGAGCTTGAGA
>CACZPE010000373.1 GCA_902782875.1 uncultured Ruminococcus sp.
TATGTATCCTTCCGGAGGACGATCATACGAGGAGCTTTATTCTACAGCTATGAAGTCGCTTTATTATGCTAAGCATAATATTACGGGCGATCTGATATTTGACAGCAATATCACAAATGCTAAAAGGCTCAACGGCGGCTCTGACAAATAACAGCCATTCCTGCACAGAAACGATCAATACAGACAGAAAAATGCTCCGCTTACGGATGAAAGTAAGCGGAGCATTGATTGTATTATTCAACAAGCTCGGGATCGAAGCTTTCCTTCCACGGAAGTCCGAATTTATTCAGAGCATCCATGAACGGATCGGGATCAAATTCCTCGATATTATGTACGCCGGGCTTGTTCCATTTGCCTGTAAGTATCATAGCGGCGCCGATCATTGCCGGTACGCCGGTGGTATAGGAAACAGCCTGAGAGCCGACCTCCTTGTAACATTCCTGATGATCGCAGACATTGTAAAGATAATAGGTCTTGTCCTTGCCGTCCTTCTTGCCTATGAAGATACAGCCGATATTGGTTTTGCCCTTTGTTCTCGGACCGAGTGAAGCCGGATCGGGGAGAACAGCCTTCAGGAACTGCAGCGGAACGATCTGCTTGCCCTCGAATTCGATAGGCTCGATAGAGGTCATTCCGACATTTTCAAGACATTTCAGATGGGTAAGATAGCTCTGCCCGAATGTCATGAAGAAGCGTATGCGCTTGATGCCCTTGATATTGAGAGCAAGGGATTCCAGCTCCTCGTGATGGAGAAGGTACATATCCTTTTCGCCTATCTCGGGGAAATTATATACTCTCTTGATCTCCATAGGCTCGGTCTCTACCCATTTGCCGTCCTCGATATAGCTGCCCTTTGCGGAAACCTCACGGATATTGATCTCCGGATTGAAATTTGTTGCGAAGGGATAGCCGTGGTCGCCTGCATTGCAGTCGAGGATATCAATATAATTGATCTCGTCAAATTCGTGTTTCATGGCATATGCGCTGAAAACTCCGGTAACGCCCGGGTCAAAGCCGCTGCCGAGCAGAGCGGTGATGCCTGCCTTCTCGAAACGCTCGCGGTAAGCCCACTGCCAGGAATACTCAAACTTTGCGGTATCCTCGGGCTCATAGTTTGCAGTATCAAGATAGTCACAGCCGTACTCCAGGCATGCATCCATGATGTGCAGATCCTGATAAGGAAGTGCAACATTGATGCATATATCGGGCTGATAATCCTTCATCAGCGATACCAGCTGAGAAACATCATCTGCATTGACCTGCGCAGTCATGATCTTTGTGGAGGTAGTCCCCTCCAGCTTTTCCTTGAGCGCATCACATTTGGACTTTGTCCTGGATGCGATCATAATATCTGTGAATACCTCGCTGTTCTGACAGCATTTATGGATAACAACGCTTGCGACACCGCCGCAGCCTATGATAAGTGCTTTCATGTTCATACCTCCTGTATACCGCCCGGCAGTGCCGAGAGCCACCTTGCCGGAATTGGGGTCATCAGTTTTCCCCCCGGCAGCTTATATCAGCCTTAAAATCTTGATCAAGCTACCATTCGGCGGTCAATATAAAGATTATAGCATATAATCATCGGTTTTGCAATGGGTTTGGAAAAAATATCAAGACCTGAATCCAAAACACAATATATTTATCATTCACTTCATAATTCTCATCTATCAGACATATTATTCCGTATCAGCAACATAATCAACAACATATTCTCCGCCCAATGTAATCGTTAACAAACTATAAAATTTGAAATACCCCTTGAAAATATATTATAAAAATGTTATAATTAAAACGTAGATGTGTAGTCAATATACACAAATCTCAACAGGAAAAAGGAGTGTATTGCACAAATGAATTTCGGACATTTCGATCTTGAAAACAAAGAATACGTTATAACCCGTCCGGATACCCCTGCCCCCTGGGCAAACTATCTCGGCGATCCCGAGTACGGCGCTATAATCTCCAACAATGCAGGCGGTTACAGCTTCGTAAAATCAGGTGCTAACGGAAGAATAATCCGCTACCGCTTCAACACAAATATCGCTCTCCCCGGCAGATATATCTATATCAGAGACAACGCCGACGGAGACTACTGGTCTGCTTCATGGCAGCCTGTAGGCAAGCCTCTTGACAAGTATAAGAGTGAATGCAGGCACGGCACTGCTTATACAGTCATATCTGCAGAATACTCAGACATAAAGTCCGAAGTTACCTATTACGTTCCTCTCGGTAAGACATATGAAGTATGGAATGCAAAGATAACCAATAACTCCGACAAGGCAAGAAAGCTTTCGGTATACGGTTTCTGCGAATTCACATCAGAGAACAACTACGAGCAGGATCAGGTAAATCTGCAGTATACTCAGTTCATCACACAGACCACATTCGAGAAGAACAAGATCCTCCAGCACATAAATATAAACAGCGGCAAGGATGAGACAGGCTCCAACCATAAAGAGCGTTTTCTCGGTCTTGCAGGCTCTGAGATCACCGCATACAACGGCTCTCTCGACAGCTTCATAGGCCCTTACAGAACATACGGCAATCCTATTGCTGTTGAATCAGGCAAGTGCGACAACACCCTCAACTTCAACTGCAATGCATGCGGTGCGCTGCAGACAGAGATCGAACTTGCTGCAGGCGAAACAAAGGTTCTCACCTTTATACTCGGTCAGAAGAATAACGCCGAGGCAAATGAGATCATCGCAAGATATGAAGACAACACTACTGCGGACAAGGAAATAAAGGAGCTTATCGGTCACTGGCATGAGATACTCGACCGTTTCAGCATAAAGACTCCTTCCGAGACCTTCAACAATATGGTTAATGTATGGAACGCATATCAGTGCTTCATCACATTCATATGGTCAAGAGCAGCATCTTTCGTATACTGCGGTCTCAGAAACGGCTACGGCTACCGCGATACAGTTCAGGATATCCAGGGTATCATACACCTTGATCCCGAAAGAGCAGCTGATAAGATTCGCTTCATGCTCTCAGCCCAGGTAAATAACGGCGCAGGTCTTCCTCTGGTAAAGTTCGACCATAAGGCAGGTCAGGAGCCCTGTCCTGATGAGAATGACGAGAACTCGCTGTATGCAAAGCAGACAGGCCATCCCTCTTACCGTGCAGATGATGCTCTGTGGCTCTTCCCCACTATCGTAAAGTACATAGGCGAAAGCGGCAACAAGGCATTTCTTGATGAAGTTATACTCTACTCCAACGGCGGTGAAGGTACTGTATACGAGCATCTTAAGAAAGCAATCGACTTCTCGATGACACATCTCGGCGATCATCATATGCCCGCTGGTCTGCACGCAGACTGGAACGACTGTCTCAGAATGGGCAAGAAGGGCGAATCCACATTTGTTGCATTCCAGCTCTACTATGCTATGAGCATCCTCAGAGGTTATGCTGAAGAAAAGAATGACAGCGAATACATCGCATACCTTGACAAGGTCCAGAAGGAACTCGGAGATGCACTCTCCAAATGCTGGGATGAAGACAGATTCATCAGAGGCATCCGTGAGGACGGCGTTATCGTCGGCAAGAGAACTGATCCTGAGGCTAATATGTGGCTCAATCCCCAGTCCTGGAGCGTTATCTCAGGATTTGCTTCAAAGGATCAGGCTGAGAAGTCAATGCAGAGCGTATTCGATATACTCAACACTCCTTACGGCGTAAAGCTTCTTGAACCGCCCTATGCAGAGCATTATTTCAGCGGCGCTCTTATGCATATATTCAATGCCGATACAAAGGAAAACGGCGGTATATTCTCTCAGACACAGGGCTGGGCTATACTTGCAGAAGCTCTTCTCGGCCACGGAAACAGAGCCTTCCAGTATTTTGAAGAATCCTCTCCCGCTACTCTCAATGACAAGGCTGAGATCAGAGTACTTGAGCCTTATGTACACGGTCAGTTCACTGAGTCCAAGCGTTCACCCTTTGCAGGACGTTCTCATGTACACTGGCTCACAGGTACCGGTTCAACAGTTATGGTCGGCTGCGTAGAAGGTATACTCGGTATGCGTCCTGATGCCAACGGCCTTAAGGTATCCCCTGCTATACCCTCTTCCTGGGACAGCTACACCGTAAACAAGATATTCAGAGGCAAGAAACTGAATATGGTATTCAACAATCCCGATCATGTTGAAAGCGGCGTAAAGGAGATAGTTCTCAATGGCGAAAAGCTTGAAGGAAATTATATCCCCGCTGACAAGCTGAAGGATGTTAATGAGATAACAGTAACACTCGGCTGATATCATAACAAACATAAGTTCAGACAGTAAAATATCCGCATCACAAAGATGCGGATATTTTTTACATATACGTAAACTGAACTCTGCCGCTGTCGACATCAATGATCACTGCGGAAGAATGCGGATGATTCCAGTAAAGCACTGCATCAAGGA
>CACZPE010000374.1 GCA_902782875.1 uncultured Ruminococcus sp.
AAGCTGAAAAGTGTCACGACGTTCTCGGGATTCTATGATATAGCGCTCTCGTGGATAGATATGCTCGGCGATGAGGTGGACTGCATAATCCTCCAGAACCAGGAGGATATGAACTATTTCAGCAGGATAAACAACCCGTGGTATCAGACACTTGTCGAGGCGGGAGTAAAAAGCGTGGTACTGTTCCCGCTGCGCTCGGGGAATGATATAATCGGATTCATATGGGCAACGAACTTTAATACCGACCAGACCATGCGTATCAAGGAAACTCTTGAACTGACCACATTCTTTATTTCCTCGCATATCGCACGGTATAAAAGCCTGCAGCGACTGACACATATGAGTTATACCGATGCGCTTACGGGCCTGCCCAACAGATCGGCGTGCACGGAGTATATATCAGGCCTGATAAGTGAAAAGAAGCATTTTGCGGCAGTATATATCGATGTCAACCATTTCAAGAGCATCAACGATTCTCTCGGCCTTGAGGCGGGAAATCAGGTCATCGTCGAGATCGCAGCGCGGTGGAAAGCTGTCTGCGACAGTGAACACGCAGGCTCATCGGAGTATATAACGCGTATCAGCGGAGATGAATTCCTGCTTGTTGTCAGCGATTTTGCCACCGAGGAAGAGCTTACAGCGGTCATCAGGAAATATGTAGATGCCCTCAGCAGACATCTTACCGTGGACGGCTGTGATTTCTACGTGTCTGCAAGCTTCGGCTATGCCCAGTATCCTGCGGATGCGGATACTGCCGATTCGCTGATTTCCCACGCATGCGCCGCAATGAATGAGATAAAGAGAGCCAACAGCAGCGACCATATACTGCGCTTTTCATCGAATATACTCAGGAATGAGCGCCTGCTCGAGATAGAAAACAAGATAAGGACGGCTCTCAAGAATGATGCCGTATACTTCAATCTGCAGCCGCAGTATGATATGGATCATAAGCTGCGCGGATTTGAAGCGCTCGCCCGTATGAAGGACCAGGACGGCGGAATGATCTTCCCTGCTGAGTTTATCCCCGTTGCGGAAAATGTCGGTCTGATAGATAAAGTAGACAGCATGGTATTCAGAAAGGCTGCGGCGTTTTTCAGCGGGCTTCTGAAAAAATCGGGGCTTGATCTTACTCTCAGCCTTAATGCATCTGTCAGACATCTGATGAAAAACGATTTTCTTGATGAGATAAGCGAGCTTCTCAGAACAAGCGGCATCCCTGCGGACAAGCTTGAGATAGAGATCACGGAATCCATAATGATAGATTCTGTGGATAAGGCGCTCCAGTGCATCCACGACCTGAGAAAGACAGGTGTGAAGATAGCCATTGATGATTTCGGCACGGGGTATTCATCGCTCAGTTATCTCAATAAATTCCCCGCAAATCTGCTGAAGATAGACAAATCATTCATTGACAAAATGAACACCAGCGATTCTTCAAGGCAGTACGTATCGGCGATAATATCCATAGGTCATATCATGGGCTTTGATGTTATATCCGAGGGCGTAGAGGAGCCCGAACAGCTTGAAACGCTCAGGGAGATAAACTGCGACTATATCCAGGGCTTTATATGGGGTCGTCCCCTGTCGGCCGAGGATACGGAAAAGCTTGTCGATGAGATCGTGAACCGATAAATATACACGCGTGATAAAGATCATTCTTTACCACGCGTGTTTTTTGTCTGTGAATATCCATATCATTCACTCTGGATAATATCTGTCCCGTTGAGTGTGAGGACAAACTCGCCGTTTGCAGAAGTTACCCTGTCACGCTTCACATACTCGTTGATATTTATAGGCGTGTTCAGTATGATATGTGTAATGCCCGCATCCTGCCTGATAGTGGTATCTCCTGTGAATCCGCCCGCTCCCAGCGCCCAGTCGCCTGTCACGGAGACCTTCATCACAGCCTGGTGTACGTATACATCAGTACTGCCCTCAAGAGAAGCAACAGCCGAACAGCGGTCGCCCTTGATGGTGATGAAGCAGCTCGCTTCGTATATCTCAAATTCTGCCTTAAGGCCATCGAGTGTGCCGATACCCACAAGCTCGATGCCTGACATGAATATCTTCACCGATGCCTTGTATATGGTTATCTTGTTGTTCTTTCCTATCGAACCGATGGCAGCGCCTCTTGCAGAGGTGATCTCCATACCGATATCGCAGTCATGTATCACCAGATCATTGCCTTCATACAGCGAACCTATGCCGACCGCCACATCTCCCTGCAGATTCAGGCGATACTGGCCTGCGACGATATTTATCCTGCCGCCGTTGCCGGAGCCTATAGCAATACCGTTCTTTCCCCTGGCATTGATGGTGATCCTGCCCGACTGCTCAAAGTCAAGCTCTCCGTGGAGCAGTCCCATGCCGTTGCCGATACCGTAGTATTCTTCACAGTCAAGGTCTATCTCCATTCTGCCTTCGCCTGTGACGGTAAGCCTTGAGGATTCGGGGACACGTATTCCGCCGTTGTCAAGCTTGTTTTCGCCGATAAGGCAGAGCGTTACGGCACAGTCTTCGGATAAATCTATACACGGCTTGTTTTTTATGCCGCAAAGCCATGTATTCACAAGGGATATCTTACCCGCAAAGCCTTTTCTTGTCTCAATGCGTATCTGCGAGTCAAGATTCGGGCTGCCCTCAATGATCACATCGCCGCTGCCGTTTTCGCCGACAACTATGCAGCGTATATCGGAACGGACCAGTCTTTCAAGCATGATGTGCTCTGAGGAATCCGCAAGGTATACCTGCTGATCTATGCCGCTTTCACGCTCCTGATGATACTTTCTTATCAGCTGTCTGATATTCCCGGGGATCGAATCTATGATCTCGGCAGACGGTCTTGCGGTAAAGAAGCCCTGTATAAGGTCTACACCGAGCAGTATGACCGAGTGCAGCTCCTCTGCTGTCTCGACCCCTTCAGCCAGCGATGTGATGCCGTTATCACGGCAGAACTGTATTATCTCTCTGACAAAATGGCGCTTTTTGGGGCTTTCCTGGATGTCAGAAAGCAGCGAACGGTCGATCTTGACAAAGTTGGGCATATATCTGAGAAGATTGCCTATATTGGAATAACCTGTACCATAGTCATCTATGGCGGTCTTTATTCCCATGTTGAAAAAGCGTTCCCTGAGTATCTCAAGCCTGTCATCATCAAGCTCAGACAGCTCAGTCATTTCTACCACCGCAGTATCAGAGTGCTTGAGCAGCAGTTTTGTGACGCTTCTGAAATCATCCGTGTTCAGCTTGACCTCGGGGATGCTGTTGATGAAGACGGCCCTGTCCGCGAACTTTTCCTTGTGGGTATCGATGATACCAAGCACGTTCAGGAATGTAAGCCTCTCGATATCACAGAGCCTGTCTGTAAGCCCCGCATATTTCAGTATATGCAGCGGTGTCAGCTCCATAGTGCTTCTCGGGCGCATCAATGCTTCATATGAAACTATTCCGCCGTCAACCGTGTTCACAATGGGTTGAAAATGATAATCAAAACTGTTTTCGTCAATAATGCGATCTGTTTCAAGCAGTTCAGCACGTTCACGGTCTGTAAGGGATGCCAGTCTGTGATTGGCCGCACTGCCGCTTCTGAGGCTGAAAAGCTCCTCTGTCAGTTCATCCAGGTCATGCAGAATAAGCATATCTGTCTCTTCATCATGCTCACTGCGGTATCTGCTGATGATCGCAGCGCGCTCGCTTTCAGATGAAGAGGCATTTATTTCACATAACAGATCGTGAAGCCATCTATTGTCATTCATACATAAGTCTCCATAATGAAATGATATAAAGAACACTGCGGTCTGCGTTCCGGGAAGTTCTGCATCAGGCGCTTGTACGCCCTCTGCCGATAACATATTATTTATATCATTATACACGCATGAAACAAATATGTCAATAATTGTTTTAAATCTATAGCAGAAAAGCGCTAATTTCTTTTGCCGTGTATTGCGATTCGCTTTGTTTTATGCTATAAGCGGGCAGGGCCCGCAGCCGCTTTCAGGTACCGGTTTGTCTGCGCAAGTTTTCTTTTGCGGTGTATTGCGATTCGCTTAATATTATGATATAATAATTCTGAAAACACAAACTGACAGGTGGTATATATGAAACGCGTTATTATGTTTATTCTGTTTTCTGCTGTTATATTCATGGCGAATATATCTGTATACGCTCAGGCAAACGGATCAGATGCTCCCACAGTGCAGTACAAGCTGATAGATCATGACAAAATAGCCCTCAGATGGGATGCTGTGGAGGGCGCAGACGGATACTATATCTACCGCACCGATGTGAAAACGGGTAAGACATGCAGATATCCGTCTGTCGTGAACAGGACAGAGAACACTATAGGCAGGCTGTCACCGGATACCGAATATATTTTCAGTGTTGCACCGATAAAGAAGAATGCTGATAAAGTCACCGTCGGTAAAAGGTCATCGGGGACTAAGCTGACAACACCGAAGGAATGGTATTATGATGCTGATTATGAGATGGATTCCGAGAAGAAGATGATGACATCATATTACTATAAAACTGATTATGCACATAAAAAGAAAGAAGAAATAAATTTAGGTGATATCAAAGCGGTAGATGAGATCATATACTATGATGGTTGGTATTATGTTATAGGGTATTA
>CACZPE010000375.1 GCA_902782875.1 uncultured Ruminococcus sp.
AATATATTATAGAGTCAGCAGTGTTTGTCTGCTGACTTTTTATTTTATACATATGTTTTGTGTATTTCTACCAACAATACAATTGTATTTATGTTTGTCAGTACAAATTTTTTGTAAACATATCATTATTGTATTTACAAATCTTCTTTGAGATGTTATTATATATTAGGAGTATTATCTTAACAGGAGGTATTTATGGGGGATTACAAGTATAGTGCCATAGTGGAATGGGCTAAGGAGTATATCTCTTCACACGAGCTAAAGCCGCATGACCGCTTTTTCACAGAAAAAGAGCTCTGTGATATGCACGGTGTAAGCAGACAGACTGTAAGACAAGCTCTTATGCAGCTTGAGAATGAGAACGTCATCAGCCGTGCGAGGGGAAGCGGCACTTTTGTAAGTGACAGTAAGACCGTACAGCCTGTAAAGTCAGAAATAATGAATGTTGGTGTAATAACAACTTATTTTTCGGACTATATCTTCCCTCATATAGTGACAGGCATAGAGGGTGTACTGAACAGATCAGGTATTACCATGCAGATGGCAATAACGAGAGATCAGGTATCTGAAGAAAGGCGTGCTCTTTCGGCAATGATCGCTCAGGGAGTATGCGGTATAATAGCTGAGCCTTCAAAAAGTGCTCTGCCCAATCCCAATACCGATCTTTATGATGAACTGAAAGCCCAGGGAATACCGATCGTATTCATAAATGCAAAATACAGCTGGTCTGATTCTCCCTATGTTGCTATGAACGATGAGGAAGCAGGCAGGATAGTCACTGATCACCTGTTTGACTGCGGACACAGGGATATATTCGGAATATTTCCGCATGATGATATGCAGGGGCATAAGAGATACAGCGGTTTTATGCGCAGTATAAATTCTCACGGAGGTTCGGGTGCAGAGCAGAATGTTCTTTGGTATCCCGCATTTGAGAAGGACGTATTTTTCAGATATGCAGGTCAGTGGCTTCTTGAACATATGACATCATGCACAGCAGTGGTATGTTATAATGATGATATTGCTGTAAAGCTTATGGTGCTGTGCCGTGAACAGGGTATCAGGGTCCCGGAGGATCTGTCTATCGTAGGTATCGACGATGCAAGGATAGCGTCTATATGCAGCACACCGCTTACTACAGTTACACATCCTCAGAGAAAACTCGGTGAGACAGCTGCAGAGATGCTTATTTCTCTCATGAACAGCGGAGAGAGACACAGGAACGATGTGCTTTTCACACCAAAACTTATAATAAGAAACTCAGTCAGAAAAATTGGTTAAAGGGGAATATAACTATGGATAACAAGAAGTATATTGCTGACGGCAAAGCAGTTATAGGAATTGAATTCGGTTCTACAAGAATAAAGGCTGTGCTTGTGGGAGAGAACAATTCTCCTCTTGCATCAGGCGTACATGACTGGCAGAATGAGCTTTCAGACGGTATATGGACTTATTCTCTTGATGCTGTAAAAAACGGGCTTCAGGATTGTTTTGCCGATCTTATGAAGAATGTAGAGAAGGACTACGGTGTAAAGCTTACTTCTGCTGCGGGGATGGGTATATCTGCAATGATGCACGGTTACCTGGCATTTGACGCAGATGATGAGCTGCTTGTTCCTTTCCGCACATGGAGAAATACGATTACAGAACAGGCTGCAGACCGTCTTACAGAAGAGTTCGGCTTCAATATTCCTCAGAGATGGAGTATTGCTCATCTTTATCAGGCAATACTCAATAAAGAAGAGCATGTATCAAGAATCAAATTTGTCACTACACTTGCGGGATATGTGCATTTCCTGCTTACAGGCGAAAAAGTTATCGGTGTAGGTGATGCTTCCGGTATTTTCCCTATAGGTGAATGCGGATATGATACCTCTATGACGGCAAAGTTTGATAAACTCACCGAGGGTACTGCATTCTCGGAAAAGCTTCTGGATGTACTTCCGAAAATAGTCGATGCTGGAGAGTGTGCAGGAAAGCTCACAGAAAAGGGCGCATCGCTTCTTGACCCGACCGGTACTTTCGGCGCAGGCGTACCTCTTTGTCCTCCTGAGGGAGATGCCCAGACAGGTATGGTAGCGACCAACAGCATTACTCCCAAAACAGGAAATGTATCTGCCGGTACATCGATATTCTCCATGATAGTTCTTGAAAAGCCTCTTTCTGCAGTACACAAGGAAATAGACATAGTTACCACTCCCAACGGTGACCCCGTTGCCATGGTACACTGCAACAGCTGTACATCCGATCTTGATGCATGGGTGAACATGTTCGGCGGACTTCTGAAAGCATCTGGAGTTGAAATGTCAAAGGGCAAGCTCTATGATACGCTTTACGCTCTTGCTGCTAATGGTTCTGCAGACTGTGGCGGTGTAATATCCTATAACTATTATGCAGGAGAACCCGTAACAGGCCTTCAGAACGGAAGACCGCTTATGATGCGTGATCCCGACAGCTCGTTCTCCATAGAAAATCTTATGAGAAGTCTTGTATATTCATGTGTTGCTACACTCAAGATTGGCAATGACATACTTATCGGTGAAGAGAAGGTAAAGCTTGACAGGATATATGCTCACGGCGGATTCTTCAAGACTCCTGTACCCAGTCAGAATGTACTTGCAGCAGCTCTTGGCGCTGATATAACTCTTATGAAGTCAGCAGGAGAGGGCGGCGCATGGGGTATCGCTCTCCTTGCAGCATTCATGGCAAGACAGGATCGTTCCGAAGATCTTTCCTCCTTCCTTGAAAAGCACGTATTTGCAGGGATGGAGGGCAGTACGGTTTCACCGCGTGCCGAGGATATCGAAGGCATGAACAGATATATGGAAAAGTACCGTGCAGGACTTGCAGCTGTAAAAGCATCTGTCTGATACCATAAAAACATAAACAAAATGACTGTCGGCACGGCCGGCTGATACTTGATTATTCTCCGTATCTGTGGTACAATAACTGTATCATGGATACGGAGGAATTTTTATGGGCAACACTATGTTTTTTGAATGGGAAGTCCGCCTGATGGAATGGATACAGTCCCTTAACAATCCGGTTGTAGAGACAATAGCAAAGCTCTTTACAATGATGGGAGATGAAATGTTTCTTACAGCGCTTGTCGTTTTTCTTTATATGTGTTATGACAAAGAAAAGGCCAAGAAGGTTCTTGTGGCCCTTTTTACAGCATTTTCGTTCAGCGCTCTGTTGAAAGGCGCGACTCTGCGCCGCAGGCCGTATATGGTGCATGACAGTATAGAATGTCTCCGCAGGCCTCATACCGATAGTGATCTTATGGACCCCGTCGCACAGGGCTTTTCCTGCCCGAGTATGCATTCGAGTATGTCTGCAGCCACTGTAGGATCGTGGGCGCATATAATAAAAAGGACAGCATGGACGATAGCAGCTGTATTACTCCCTTTATTTATCGGATTGTCAAGGATATTTCTCGGAGTGCATTATCCGACAGATGTGGGCTTCGGATGGATATTAGGCGGATTTTCGGTATTTGCTGCTGCATTTATGTTCAGAAAAGTAAAGAATAATCAAATCCTTTATTTTGTACCTGCAATACTGCTGATTCCCGGACTGTTCTACTGCCGTGAAAATGACTATTTCTCAGGACTTGGGATATCAGTAGGATTTGCTCTTGCGTTTGTATTTGAAGAAAAGTATGTAAAGTTTGAGAATACCAGGGATGTCACAAAATGCATATTTCGTGTGATACTGGGATTTGCTGTGTTTTTTGGT
>CACZPE010000376.1 GCA_902782875.1 uncultured Ruminococcus sp.
AAGACCTGCGGCAGAACCTATTGCATCAAGATCGCTGCGCTGATGGCCCATAACGATCATCATGTCAGAATCGTGCATAAGATTGATAAGTCCTGTAGTGAATATTCTCGTCTTGACTTTTGTACTCTTGCCGATACCCTGGGAATTACCGCCGTAGAATACGAAATCCTTGCCGGTCTTTATCGCTACCTGGTCTCCGCCGCGTCCCTGGGTCATATCAAGGGCTTCCTTAGCCATATCTTCACTTTCGTTAAGATCGGCGCCTCCCCTGCCTATGCCTATCGACAGCGTAACACAGGCGTGACCTGAGATCTGTATTTCATGAGCCTTTTCGATTATTGATCTGAACTGTTCCTGTTCAAGCTTCTCTATTTCTTCGTCATATATGACCGCAAAATAACGGTCGGTCGCATTCTTTCTGACTACGCCGTGATGTGACTCGACGAAATCCTCAACAAGTCTGTCTATCTGTATGGTCACATGACCCTTATCGGAATCCTTGCTGTTTGAGAGAAGGTCCTCCAGATTATCTATCATGATCATCATGATATGAGCTTTTTCATTCTTATAGCGGTTTTTAAGCTCAAGAAGCTCTGTCATGTCCTGGAAATACAGCAAAGTGAAATCCGATACATGAAGATCATTCTCGTCCCTCCTGTCATCCTTGCGCTCATCACGCTTCTCGGTAGTGACAGCGATTATCCTGTAATGTCCTGAATTATACTCGACTATATTGTCTTTTTTATCAGAAGTAAGAAGTGAAACATCTATGTCGATAAGTCTGGATATGTTTATACCATATGCATCTTCGGGATGGATCTTGTCAGTAAAAGCCTTATTGAACCACAGTATAGTTCCTTCTGTATCTATGATAAGGGCAGGAGCGGGAAACTTATACAGTGAGTCCCTCTCCGTCAGGTTGAGCTGCGATTCCATCTCGGAAACAAAGCTGTGAAGGTTCTTTTCCGACTGTCTGAACAGTGCAAGATATGCTATGCTCACCAAAGAAACAATGATGACCATTGTCCAGAACATCTTTTCATCATACGGAGAAATAAGATATGCACATCCAAGCGCAGCTACAACAAGCAGCATAGATACAAGCTTGAATGCTCTCCAGCCTTTTCCTGTCACATGACCGCCTCCGTTCACAGATGATCTTTAAGATACATATCCGTGCAAATCAAACTTCCTCAATAATAGGCAATATCATCGGATTTCTTCCGGTTTTTCTGTATATATATTCGCTCAGATCATCCCGCATGCCGTTCTTGATGCTGTTCCAGTCCTTAGCACCATTGTCAAGGAGTCTTTCGAGCGTCCTTCTGAGCAGATCACGGGCTTCTTCCATCATCTGTTCGTTTTCACGCACATATACAAATCCTCTTGATACAACGTCAGGCCCTGAAATAAGAGCTCTGCTGCCGGTATCAATAGCCGCAACAACTACTATTAGTCCATCCTCCGCAAGATGCTTTCTGTCACGAAGGACTACCGAACCAACATCTCCGACTCCGAGACCATCCACAAGCACTTTTCCTGCAGGAACTTTTCCCGTGATGGACATATTGACGCCGTCGGTCTCAATAACATCACCTATAGAGCCTATAAATACATTGCTTTTCGGTATTCCGAGGGAATAGGCAAGTCCCGCGTTCTTCTTCAGGTGCTTATACTCACCATGCACGGGTATAAAGAATCTCGGACGTGTAAGTGCCATGATAAGCTTTATCTCTTCCTGGCAGGCATGACCCGATACATGAACATCATACATGGATTCATATACCACTTCTGCACCGGAGCGAAGAAGTTCATTTACAACTCTTGTTACGTATTTCTCATTTCCGGGGATAGGATTTGCGCTTATGATAATATAATCCGTCGGAGTGATAGTAACATTCTTATGAGCCCCCATAGCCATTCTTGTAAGTGCGGACATGGGTTCTCCCTGACTTCCTGTTGTGATCAGAACAATTTTCTCGGGAGGATACTTGTTCATCATTTCAACATCTATGAAAATATCATCAGGAACGTTCAGATAGCCGAGTTCAGTAGCCGCTGCTATAACATTCAGCATACTTCTGCCGAAAACAGCTACCTTTCTTCCGTTTATTACAGCGTTATTCACGATCTGCTGTATCCTGTGTATATTCGATGCAAAAGTGGCTATTATGATTCGTTTCCCGTCTGCTCTTGCAAACAGTCTCTCAAATGTCTCTCCCACCTTGCGCTCTGATGCGGTATGCCCCGGGCGTTCAGCATTGGTGGAGTCGGACATAAGGGCAAGAACGCCCTTGCTTCCGAGTTCACCGAACCTTGCAAGGTCTATTATACCTCCGTCTATCGGGGTGAAATCGACCTTGAAATCTCCGGTATGAATCACTATACCTGCAGGAGAATGTATGGCAAGGCCCACAGAATCAGGTATGGAATGATTAACTCTTATAAACTCAACGGCCATACAGCCCATTTTTACAGTCTGTCGGGGAGATACTGCGGTCATTGTGATACCGCTCATATTGTGCTCCTTAAGCTTGCCGTTGATAAGTGCAAGCGTAAGTCTGGTGCCGTATACAGGCATATTCACCTTCTGAAGAAGATAAACAAGACCGCCGATATGATCCTCATGTCCGTGGGTGATAACTATACCTCTGACCCTGTCCTTATTCTGCTCTATAAAGGTGAAATCAGGTATGACCATATCCACTCCGGGCATATCACTGTCAGGAAATGCCAGGCCGCAGTCAACGATAAATATATCATTTCCGCACTCAAATGCGGTCATATTCTTTCCTATCTCATTAAGTCCTCCAAGAGGGATTATCCTGAGCGGAGTACGCTTCACCGCCTTATGATTTGAAAGGCAGGCGGAAGGAGAATCAAAAACGAGCGGATTGTCTGAAGTCTTTTTCTTCTTTTCGGATTTTTCCGTTTTTTCGTTCTTTTTCTTTTCCTTGGTTTTTTTCTTTTTATCCTGCTTCTGCTTTACAGCTTTTTCTTCTGATTTTTCGGCAAATTCAGCACCGTATATCTCTTCTATAGCCTTTTTCTCAAATGAAGTCTTTTCATAAACCGTGTTTTCAAGCAGTCTGAGCTCTGCAGGGATTTCTCTGGCGTTTCTCTTCTTTACCGAAGGAGCGGTCCTGGTCTGTGTCTTTTTCTTTTTCAGCTGCTTTTCAAACGCTACGGGCGAAACACCCTTTGGCGGGAGCTGAGGCTTCTTTACAGTATTCTTTTTCTTAGGTGATATCTTCTCACCGAATTCATTTGTTTTTTCTGACATTTAATCCTCC
Source organism: uncultured Ruminococcus sp. (assembly GCA_902782875.1). The sequence goes on from CACZPE010000376.1 coordinate 3,294, forward strand.
TGTTAAGGGCTGCCGGTAAAGTCTTCCGTGCCTGCTGCACATATCAGACTGTAAAAAGTGAAAGAAATCGTGGGTATAAAGTAGATCGTAATTAAATGCACCTGTTTTTATTTCTTTTGTTTTTCACAAAGCACCCTTTGAACGAACACAAAATCTATTGTATTATACTATATTTTTGTATATTTGTCAAGTGCCGCAGACAGTTGACAGTATATAAGAAACGGCTCTGTATTGCGAAAAAGCATAATTTGTAAGAATTGCCAAATATCCTGATATTTCGCCGCCGATATAAGTTAGATACATATAACTGTAATATAATAAAAAGACACCCGCTTTGCAGCGAGTGTCATCTTTACGCTATTTCAAAAATGTGAATTACTTATTTGTTACAAGATAGGGCTGAAGAGCACCTGCAAGAGCAGCTGTAGGCATAGTCTGGAGCCATATCTTACCAGGGCCGGTAACCTTGGTGTTGAATATGCCTTCACCGCCGAGAAGAGCGTTGCCTATACCGCTTACAGTCTCTATATCAACAGAACAAGTAGCATCCATAGCAGCAAGGTATCCTGTATCAACGAGCATGGACTGTCCTGCTTCAAGCTCATATTCAACTACGCAGCCGTTTATCTCAAGGAATACCATACCATTTCCGGAGAATTTCTGCATGATGAATCCTTCGCCGCCGAAGAATCCGGCACCCAGCTTCTTCTGGAAGAAAAGTTCCATATTTACGCCAAGAGAATTAGCAAGATATGCGCTCTTCTGAGCAACTATAGGCTTAGAGGAAACATCCACTGCAATGATATCGCCGGGGAAAGTAGAAGCAAATGCTATCTCGCCGTTGCCTTTGCTGGCGGTATATGTATTTCTGAATATGGATTCACCGGTAACAGCACTTTTAGCCATTTTTCCGAGTGCTCCAAGCACGCCGCCTGCTCCGCCGCTGCCAAGATTGGTCTTCATTTCCATACTTGTAGTCATCCAGGACATAGCGCCTCTCTGACATTCTATGGATTCACCCTGGCTAAGCTTTACGATTACTACAGGCAAGGGAGCGTTCTTGATCTCATACTGCATAATTATCTCTCCTTTGGTAAATAAGTACATAATTTTACGGCTTTATCGCCGCTGTCATAAGCATTATACCAAATATATCAATATATGTCAATAGCTTATAATAATTATTTCAATTAAATCATATAATAATCGCAAATACAGGCAAGAAAAGGGTACTGCAATGAAGCAATACCCTTGATCTTATCAGTATTTCAGCTCGAAATATGCATAAACATATTCGCCTGTTGAAGTAGGCACTACCATGTAGTACTGGCCTTCCTTGAGCTCTCTCTTGTTATAGTAATCTGTAAGTATAACATCCTGAGTATATACATAACCCTTTTCAAGATGTGTCTCTGTCTTTACGGGGT
>CACZPE010000377.1 GCA_902782875.1 uncultured Ruminococcus sp.
ATAACAGTGTGGCCGGCAGGTCTTGGGATACCGCACTTTTCGAGAACTTCGTCGAAACGCTCTCTGTCCTCAGCGGCATCTATCATGTCAGCAGATGTACCGAGGATACGAACTCCCATATCGGAGAGGTAACGTGTAAGCTTAATAGCGGTCTGACCGCCGAACTGTACCACAACGCCATAGGGCTGCTCGGTCTCGATAATTGACTGAACGTCCTCCTTCGTAAGCGGGTCGAAGTAAAGTCTGTCACCTGTGTCAAAGTCGGTGGAAACAGTCTCGGGGTTGTTGTTGCATATAACAGCTTCATAGCCCATTTCCTTAAGTGCCCATACGCAGTGTACGGAGCAGTAGTCGAACTCTATTCCCTGACCTATTCTGATAGGACCCGAGCCGAATACGATGACCTTCTTCTTTCCCTTGTCGGTGCGGTCGATGAACTGCCTTGCCTCATTCTCCTCGTCGTATGTGGAGTAGAAGTAGGGAGTTTCAGCCTTGAACTCGCCTGCACAGGTATCTACCATCTTGTATACAGCATGTGTATGCTTGGGGCATTTCTGTCCGCTTATCTTTTCTATAGTGCTGTCAAGATAGCCGTATTTCTTTGTGGTATCATACTTTTCCTCGGTAAGCTCGCCGTCCTCAAGCCATTTCTCAAGGTCGGAAAGATTTCTCAGCTTTGCCAGGAACCACATATCTATCATCGTTATCTCATGTATCTTCTCAAGAGGCACTCCCCTCTTGATATTCTCAAATACAACGAAGGAACGCTGATCATCAACATTGTAGAGGAGCTTGAACACCTCTTCATCAGAAAGCTTCTTGAGCTGCTTCATGTTCATGCTGTCCATACCCAGCTCTATAGAGCGGACAGCCTTCATCATAGCCTGCTCAAACGATGTACCGATAGCCATGACCTCGCCCGTAGCCATCATCTGGGTGCCGAGCGTTCTCTTGGCGTATACAAACTTGTCAAACGGCCATTTGGGGAACTTTACCACTACATAGTCCAGTGCAGGCTCGAAGCATGCATATGTCTTGCCGGTGACAGAGTTGATTATCTCGTCGAGAGTATATCCTATCGCTATCCTTGCAGCGGTCTTTGCTATTGGATAACCCGTAGCCTTTGAAGCAAGCGCGGACGAGCGGGATACTCTGGGATTTACCTCTATTACCGCATACTCGAAGGAAGTCGGATGCAGTGCGAACTGGCAGTTGCAGCCGCCCTCGACCTTGAGCTCGGATATGATATTGAGTGCCGCAGTACGCAGCATCTGATACTCCTTGTCTGAAAGGGTAACTGCGGGAGCGATTACTATCGAATCGCCCGTATGTACGCCGACAGGGTCGAAGTTCTCCATAGAGCAGACAGTAATGACATTGCCCTTGCTGTCACGGATAACCTCGAACTCTATCTCCTTCCAGCCGCTAATACACTTCTCAACAAGTATCTGTGTTATCGGGGAGAGGCGCAGACCGTTGGTGGCAATGTCGCGGAGCTCATCCGCATCAGCGGCAATGCCGCCGCCTGTACCGCTGAGGGTGAAGGCGGGACGAACTATAACAGGGTAGTCTATCACCTTTGCAAATTCTACCGCATCCTCCACGTTTTCAACGACCTTGGAGGGTATAACAGGCTCGCCTATCTTTTCCATAGTGTCCTTGAACGCCTGTCTGTCCTCAGCCTTGTGTATCGTTTCCGGATCAGCACCGAGAAGCTTTACACCGTGCTCATCGAGGAAGCCGCAGGCTGCAAGCTGCATCGAGAGCGTAAGTCCGGTCTGTCCGCCGAGCGTGGAAAGCACGCTGTCGGGCTTCTCTATCTCAATGATCTTCTTGAGCACATCAAGTGTGAGAGGCTCTATATATACCTTATCGGCCATAGCCTTATCGGTCATAATTGTAGCGGGGTTGGAATTGACGAGCACCACTTCGAGCCCTTCTGCCTTGAGTGCGCGGCACGCCTGTGTGCCTGCATAGTCAAACTCGGCAGCCTGTCCTATGATTATCGGGCCCGAGCCGATAACAAGAACTTTTCTGATATCTTTACGCAGAGGCATATCACATATCTCCCTTTTGTGCTTTTATCATATCAATGAATTCGTCAAACAGATACGAAGTATCATGCGGTCCTCCGCAGGCTTCAGGGTGGAACTGCACCGTAAAGCAGGGGAAGCTGTGATAGCGCACGCCCTCACAGGTACCGTCGTTGGAGTTCTTGTGGGAGACTTCGCCCATATCCGCAGGTATGCTGTCGTTTATGACCGCATAGCCGTGATTCTGTGAGGTAACGAATGTCCTGTCGAGCTGTATGTCGTCAACAGGCTGATTTGCTCCTCTGTGACCGTATTTGAGCTTCTCAGTCTTTGCCCCGCACGCCAGTGCCATCAGCTGATGGCCGAGACATATGCCGAATATCGGTATACCAAGCTGTCTTATCTGTTTCAGATTCTCTATCACGCCTACATTCTCCGCAGGGTCGCCCGGGCCGTTTGAGAGCATGATACCGTCGGGAGCAAGCTTCTTTATCTCATCAGCCGTGGTATCTGCAGGCACTACAGTGACCGTGCAGCCTCTCTTTACGAGTTCCCTTCTGATATTGAACTTGTAGCCGAAATCGAAGAGCACCACGCGGTATTTCTCACCTTCAGCCCTGAAAACTTCAGGCTCCTTTACGGTAACAGCTTCAACTGCGCCCTTTATCGAAAAGGCCCTTATTTTTTCAAGGAGCTCATCCTTTTTCTCATATACGTTCTCAGTGGTTATACAGCCGTTCATAACGCCGCTCTCACGTATGATCCTCGTGAGCCGTCTGGTATCTATGCCGTATATACCTATAACTCCGTGCCTTTCAAGGAAGCTGTTTATATCTCCCTCACTGCGGAAGTTCGACGGCATATCGCAGTATTCACGTACGATATATCCGCTGAGATATGTGCCCTTTGATTCATAGTCGGTCTCATTCACGCCGTAGTTACCTATAAGCGGAAATGTCTGTGTGACTATCTGACCGTAGTAGCTGGGGTCAGTGAGAGTTTCCTCATAACCTGTCATGCCTGTGGCGAATACTATCTCTCCTATAGTCGTGCCCTCTGTACCGAATGACCTTCCCTCGAAGATCTGTCCGTCAGCAAGCATCACGTATGCTTTTTTTCCCGTACCGAACAAAGACATTGCTGCCATTCCTTTCGATGATAGATTTTTTTACGCTTTTTCGGGATATTTTATCGCAGGGATATGCGAAAGAAGGTCTTCCTTCATCCTTACAGCTTCACGTCTTGCAGCCTCTGCGAAATCATGCTCATCGCAGCCTTCCTTTTTGTATGCGCACATTATTGCTCTTGAGGAGTTGACCACAGCTCCGAGACCGTTTTCGTCAAAGCCCTTTGCAGCGCCCTCTGCTCCGCCGCCCTGTGCGCCGTAGCCGGGTATAAGGAAGAAGGTGTGAGGAAGCTTTGCTCTCATTTCCGCAAGCATTTCGGGATATGTGGCACCTATGACAGCACCGACGGAGGAATATCCGCAGTCGCCGATATATCCGCTGCCCCATTTCTCGCACATATCGCCCATAGTCTCATAAACGGTCTTGCCGTCGCAGAGCCTTCTGTCCTGAAGCTCGCCCGACGAGGGATTGGATGTCTTTACAAGTATGAACATCGCTCCGCCTGTTTCAAGCACAGGCTTCACGCCGTCAGTGCCGAGATAGCCGTTTACCGTAAGAGCATCCGCTCCGAAGGCCTGTTCCTTTGTGCCGAACACCTCGGTAGCGCCGAGATATGCTGCAGCATATGCCTCCATAGTTGCTCCTATGTCATTTCTCTTGCCATCGACTATAACGAAAAGTCCCTTCTCCTTTGCGTAGGCAATGGTCTTTTCAAGAGCCTTTACGCCGTGATGGCCGTACATCTCATAGTAGGCAGCCTGGGGCTTCACCGCAGGTACTATATCACATACAGCGTCTATGATCTCCTTGTTGAAGCGCAGTATAGCAGCAGCTGCGGCTTTCAGTCCCGCGCCGTGCTTTTCGACTGCTGCCTGTTTGATGTATTCGGGAATGAATTCGAGCTTGGGATCAAGTCCCACTACAGTCGGATTCTGCTTCTCGATGATCTTTGCAGCAAGAACATCCATCGGGTTCTTGTTGCCCCTGTCAAAACTGTTATCCATATATATCACCTTTCCGTCGGTTATTGTGAGCATTACCTTGCCTTTGAGAAGCTGTCCCTTGAAGAGTGTGTTCTTGGAGCGGGACATAAGCTTTTTCGGATCTACATACCATTCAAGATCGGGGTCGAATATTATGAACTCTGCCTTCTCCCCTGCCTCGAGCTTCACGGGAGGTATACCCACGATCCTTCTCGGTTCAGCGGACATCAGCCTTACGATGCTTTCCATCGGAAGCTTGTGGGTATGCCAGAAAGCGGTAAGCGTAGCGGCAAACGAGGTCTCAAGGCCTACAACGCCGTTGGGGGCTTTTTCAAATATAGCCTTCTCCTCGGCGGTATGCGGCGCATGGTCTGTGATTATGCAGTCTATGGAGCCGTCAACAACGCCCTCGATTATCGCAAGCCTGTCACTCTCGTCACGAAGCGGAGGATTCATGCGGTAGTCCGCGTCACGCTTTAGAAGCAGTGAATCATTGCACATAAAATAGTGGGGGGCAGTCTCGCAGGTCACTCTTATGCCCCTCTTCTTTGCAGCTCTTACGGTATCAAGGCTGCCCTTTGTGGAAAGGTGGCATATATGTATCCTTGCGCCGCAGGAATCCGCAAGGGCTATCTCACGGGCTACGATGCTGTCCTCGGAGGCTCTGTCTATGCCCTTCACGCCCAGCTCCTCGGATACCCTGCCCTTGTTCATGATGCCGCCGTTCACTATATCCAGGTCCTCGCAGTGGGAGGCTACGAGTATCCCGTGCTTTTCCGATTTCTCAAGGGCCTCTCTCATGACCTCTGCGTTAGCGATCGGGTGGCCGTCATCAGATACCATGAATATTCCGTTTTTCTCATACGCATCAAAGTCGGCGAGCTTTTCGCCCTCCATATTCACAGTGGTTGCACCTACGGGATATACCTTTATACCCGTGCCCTTTGCCTTTTCTCTCTGATAATCAGCTATTTCGGGGTTATCGCACACAGGTACGGTATTGGGCATACAGCATACAGCGGTGACACCGCCTGCCGCAGCCGAAGCACAGCCTGTGATTATATCTTCCTTGTGAGTCTGTCCCGGATCCCTGAAATGTACATGGATATCGCACAGTCCGGGCATGGCATAAAGCCCCGTGCAGTCGTATACCTCATCGGCATAAGCATCCACATCGCCTATCTGCTCGATGGTATCCCCGCACACAAGTATATCCCCCGTGATATGACTGTCCTCGGTGAATATCTCAAGGTTTCTGTACAGTGTTCTTTTCATCGGTGTTCCCGCCTTTCCTGTTTGTTGTGTCCTTCTTGTCAGTTATTATCACTCTGTCTGCCCCGTCGATCTCGCTCATGAGGACCTTCACTGCCTCATCCCTTGAGGTAGGCACGTTCTTTCCGACATAATCGGGCCGCACGGGAAGCTCCCTGTGCCCTCTGTCAATAAGCACCGCCAGCTGTATACATCTCGGCCTGCCCCTGCTCATCACCGCATCTATCGCGGCTCTTGTGCTTCTGCCCGTGAATATCACGTCATCTACGAGTATCACCGTCTTGTCGGTAACATCAAAAGAAACAGAGGATCTGTCCTCGGCGGCATGGGCGACATCATCACGGTAATTGGTGATGTCAAGCCTGCCGACAGGCACGGACGTACCCTCTGTTTCCTTAAGTCTTGCAGCGAATCTCTCCGCAAGATACACTCCCCTGGACATTATACCTATGAAGCAGAGCGACTCTGAGCCCTTGTTGCGCTCTATTATCTCATAGGATATCCTCGTGATCGCCCTGTTCATGGACTTTTCATCGAGTATGACCGCTTTGGGTGTCATGCGGAAGCTCCCCTTTCCTATATATTGAATATATTTAATAGTTCTGTCAGACTATCTGCTGTAAAGTCCGGTCTCTCACTGTCATCCTTTATATCCCACAGTCCGCCGAAGCCCTGTCTTATCCATACAGTCTTCATGCCGAGCCTTTTTGCAGGTATGATATCATTATCTATCCTGTCGCCGATCATCACCGCACTGCCCGGATCGCAGCCCGCCCTTCCGAGCGCTATTTCAAATATCCTTCGGTCAGGCTTTGCAACGCCCTCTTCGGCAGAGGCAACCACAAGATCGATATATCTCATGAGCCCGTTCTCTTCAAGGCGCTTCTGTGTTCCCAAGTTCTGATTTGCGATAACACCGATATGAAAGTGCTTTTTAAGAGTATCAAGACACTTCATGGCATCAGGATAAGGCACTTCAAGGTCGGATCTCCACTCGGGACGCGGTACAGCGTACTGCTTCATGACCTCAAGATCACCCTTTTTGTTCTGACGGTAGAACCCCACTGCCTGATCATACACTTTCTGCAGGGGCACACCCGCTTTTTCTGCGATCACACGAAACCTGTATTCATAGGGCTTCGTTTCGTCAACGAGTGTTGAGCCCACATCAAAGAAAAGCCAGGAAATATCAGTCATCACATACCTGCCTATAAAAATAACTGCCTATCCCGAAAGACAGACAGTTTATGAACATATCCGCACCGCATATACGGTGACCCGCGGCATAGCCGTTTATTCAAGCTGCCTTATCGATCTCACGGGATCAACTTAAAGGAATGCTTTATCAAATCTGCATAACATTATATCACAGCAGCGGCCGCTTGTCAACACTCAGAAAAAATTTTATACTTTTGCCAAATTGAGGCTTTCATATACTGCTGATTAGTCCAATAATCTCATTGACAAAGCTCACAAAATATGATAAAATTTATTTTATATGCAATACTGACAAAAAAAGGAGATCCGACATGATCCTCAACGGTTCACAAATAATAGTAGAAACTCTCAGGGAACAGGGCACCGACGTTGTTTTCGGCTATCCGGGCGGCGCAGTTCTGAATATATACGATGCTCTATATGACAGCAGCGACACGATAACTCATATACTCACATCACACGAACAGCACGCAGGTCATGCGGCTGACGGCTATTCAAGGACAACAGGCAAGACAGGCGTTGTCTTAGCCACATCAGGCCCGGGTGCCACAAATCTCGTTACAGCCCTTGCCACCGCAAATATGGACAGTATACCCATGGTAGCCATCACCGGCAATGTAGGCACTTCACTTCTCGGCCTCGACTCATTCCAGGAAGTGGACATAGTTAATGTAGTAAAGCCTGTCACCAAGGCAAGCTTTATCGTCAAGGACGTAAAAGAGCTCGCCGATACCATAAGAAATGCTTTCTTCATCGCAAACGACGGCAGGAAAGGCCCCGTGCTCGTTGATATCCCCAAGGATGTGACCGCCGCAAAGTGCGAATTTGAGACCAAGCCCGTAAGGGAACATACATATACCGTTGATGAGGCTGCCCTTGACGAAGCAGCTGAGATAATCAAAAGCGCAGAACGTCCATATATATTCGCAGGAGGCGGCGTATGCCTCTCGGGCGCAGAGGACGAGCTGAAGGCACTTGCGGACATTACCGATTCCCCTGTATCCGTCTCTCTGATGGGTATGACCGCCATAAACAACCATGACAGCCGATATCTCGGCATGCTCGGTATGCACGGCACAAAGGCTTCCTCTCTCGCACTGACACACAGCGATGTGATAATAGCCATAGGCACAAGGTTTTCGGACAGAGTGACCTGCAGCACGGCCAGCTTCGCGGAGAATATAAAGAATGCAAAGGTCATCCATATTGATATAGACCCGAAGGAATTTGACAAAAACGTAAAGGCTCACTGCCATGTACATGGCGATGTAAAGCTCGCACTGAGAGGGCTTCTGTCAAGGCTCACACAGGCATCACATCCCGACTGGACCGCCATGTACACAGAGTGGAAGAACACCTATCCGCTCGTACAGGTATCGGATGACGGACAGGCAGTACTTCCTCAGTATGTGCTCGAAACGCTCTCTGAGCTGGCTCCGGATGCGATAATCACCACAGAGGTAGGACAGCACCAGATGTGGGCAGCAGAGTTCTTCCCGTTTACGGAAAAAAGGCAGTTTGCCACTTCGGGCGGGCTCGGAACCATGGGATACGGATTCGGTGCAGCTGTGGGCGCAAAGGTCGGCAATCCCGACAGGACCGTGGTAAACATCTCGGGCGACGGCAGCTTCTATATGAATCTCGCGGAGCTGTCCACACTTGCAAAATATGATCTTCCTGTAATAGAGCTGGTTTTCAACAACACTGTGCTCGGTATGGTAAGACAGTGGCAGAGACTGTTCTACAAAGCCCACTTCTCCCAGACAACGCTTGAAAAGGCTACGGACTTTGATATGCTCGGCAAGGCGTTCGGCGTTGAGAGCCTGACCATATCAAAAAAGAGCGAGGTAAAAGAAAAGCTCTCTTACGCTCTGTCATGCGGCAGACCCGTTCTGATAAACTGTATGATCGACAAAGATATAAACGTACTGCCCATGGTGCCTGCGGGCGCTTCTGTGGCAGAACCGATACTTGAACTGAAAGCGGATGCATAATGGTAATAATGGCAGTTGACTTCGGATATTCACGCACGGGCATAGCAGCCTGCGACAAGCTTGAGATGCTTGCGTCCCCTGTGACGGTGATATTCGAAAAGGATTTTGACAAATGTCTTGAAAAGACCGCGGAGCAGGCAGCAAAGCTGAAGCCCGGCATTATAGTGGTAGGTCTGCCCAAGAGGACAGACGGAAAGCAGGGCGAAACTGAGGTCAAGGCACAGGAATTCGCACAGAAGCTCGGAGAAATGACAGGCATAGAAATAGCCCTGTGGGATGAACGCTTCACAACGGTATCGGCTCATTCAATACTTGATACTGCAAACGTTCACGGCAAAAAGACAAAGAACGTAGTCGATTCCGTAGCTGCAGTGCTCATACTCGAAGGATATATGAACTACAGGAAAAACCACTCATGAACAAGGGATGTGTTTAAATGGACAAGCGCTTTGCTGTTCTCATAGATGCAGACAATGTGTCTGACAAATACATCAAGCCCATACTTGATGAGATCTCCAACGACGGCATAATAACCTACAAGCGCATATACGGCGACTGGACAAGGCCTGCGCTCGCCCCGTGGAAAAACGTGCTTCTCAGCCACAGCATAACCCCTATACAGCAGTACAGCTACACCACGGGCAAGAACGCCACAGACTCCGCCATGATAATAGATGCTATGGATATACTCTACTCGGGCAATGTTGACGGCTTCTGCATAGTGTCGAGCGACAGCGACTTCACGCGCCTTGCAGCAAGGCTCCGCGAATCGGGCATGCACGTCATAGGCATGGGTGAAAAAAAGACACCCAAGCCCTTCATATCAGCCTGCAACAGATTTGTATATCTTGAGATCCTCGCCTCTGCGGCGCCTGATCATAAAACAGAAATTCCCGACAATGATGATATAGACGCAAAAACAGTCAAAAATGCCATCGCTTCCATAATTGACGAGGTATCCGATGATGACGGATGGGCCTCCCTGAGCGAGATCGGCAATATTCTGCTGAAAAGATATCCCAGCTTTGACGTAAGAAACTTCGGCTTTCAGAAGCTGACACCGTTCATCCGCTCTCTTGGCATATTCGAGATATATGCCGTACCGAGCGAAAAAGGAAACGTAAGAGTCATCTATGTCAGGAGGAAAACTTGATGTATGTGCTTAAAAACGATGTTCTGACCGCATTTATCGATGACAGCGGCGCAGAGCTTATCTCACTCAAGGACAATAACGGCAGCGAGTATATATGGACCGCGGAGGATGTATGGAAACGTCACGCTCCCGTGCTTTTCCCGTTTGTATGCAATACATTATCGAAAAAATATACCGTTCACGGCAAGGAATATGCTCTTTCCAACCACGGCTTTGCCCGCGACAGGAAATTCACACAGAGATCCTACAGCGATACATCAGTTGAGCTCGTGCTCAGGTCCGATGAGGATACCCTCGCTGTATACCCATACAGCTTTGAACTGAGAGCAGGCTATACCCTGACGGACAATACCGTAAGATGCACATTTACTGTTGTGAATACAGGAAATGAAGAGATGCCCTTTTTCATAGGCGGCCATCCCGGATTTCTCTGTCCCTTCTCATCAGATAAGGGCGGCAGTTTCACCGACTACAAGGTGGTCTATGAAAAGCCAGAAACCATAGTCCAGCATCTCCCCGACGGTAATGTGACTGTACTCGACAACGGCACTGAGGTCGCGCTCACAAGGGAACTTTTCAGAAACGATGTATTCATGAAGGACAAACCGTCGTCTTCATATGTCTCCCTCGTTGACACAAAGAGCGGCAGAAACGTCTGTGTGCACTATGACAACAGCGGCTGCATAGCCGTATGGTCTCCCTATGACGACAGAGCGGATTTTGTATGCCTTGAACCCTGGACACAGACTCCCGTATATGACTGTGACACCGAAGAACTGACAGAAATGCCTCATGCGCAGAGACTATCCCCGCATGAAGAATACACCTTCTCATTCGATATAACAATAAACTGAAACAGGCGGTGACTTATGCAGATCATCCCATATGTAGAATACAGCCTGTACCAGATGTTTTTCATATTCATCTTCTGGAGCATCATCGGA
>CACZPE010000378.1 GCA_902782875.1 uncultured Ruminococcus sp.
AGTCCCGCAGCATATCCGCAGGCAACGCAGACAAGCTTTCTCGGAACGTATCGGTCAGCCATTTATCATACTCATAAGCTCATCCTCTGAAAGCACGGTGATGCCGAGCTCCTGTGCCTTTGTGAGCTTGCTTCCCGCTTCTTCACCTGCAACGACAAAGTCGGTCTTCTTCGATACCGAGCCCGACACCTTGCCGCCTGCAGCTTCTATGAGCTTCTTTGCCTCATCGCGCTTGAGAGTCGGCAGTGTGCCTGTAAGCACGAAGGTCTTGCCGCCCAGGGTATCGGCTGTTTCCTTTTTCTCGTAGGAAAGGGAAAGTCCTGCCGCCTTCAGTGAACTGAAAAGATGTATATAATGCTCGTTGCGGAAGGCGGAATATACATTTTCGCTGAGCACTCCGCCGAAGCCGTCTATCTGAGCTATATCCTCCTTTGAAGCTGCTTCTATCGCTTCAAGGCTGCCGAATCTGTCGCAGAGCAGCTTTGCCGTCGCCGCGCCTATGCCTCTGATGCCCGTAGCGAATATCACCCTGTCAAGAGGTGCGCTCTTTGACTTCTCTATCGCGGCTATGATATTTGCCGCGGACTTTTCGCCCATCCTGTCGAGCGCCGCTATATCCTCAGCCTTAAGAGAATACACATCCGCCGCTGTCTTCACAAGGCCGCTTTCTGTCAGGGCGGCAACCACGCTCTCGCCAAGTCCTTCTATATCCATAGCTCCCTTTGAACAGAAATGGACTATATTCCTGTAGCTCTGTGCGGGGCACTCGGGATTCGGGCAGCGCACAGCCGCCTCGTCCTCGTCACGCACGGTAGGCTCACCGCAGGCGGGGCATACCTCAGGCAGGAAATACGGCTCGGAGCCGTCCTTATGGCGTATGCTGCGGAGCACCTCGGGGATTATCTCGCCTGCCTTGCGTACAACTATAGTATCGCCTATGCGTATATCCCTCTCGGAGATAAACTCCTGATTGTGAAGCACTGCACGGCGCACCTCGGTACCTGCAAGCTGCACGGGCTCAAACACCGCAGTCGGCGTAAGCACGCCCGTCCTGCCCACATTCACTTCTATATCGAGCAGAGTGGTCTCCTTCTCCTCGGGAGGATATTTGAACGCCACTGCCCATTTCGGGAATTTCGATGTTGCTCCGAGAAGCTCACGCTGCGCGAAATCATCGGTCTTTATAACCGCGCCGTCGATATCATAGGGGTAGCTGTCGCGCTCAGAACCTATCCTGTCTATCATGGAGAACATTTCATCGTCGGTCTTTACCGCGGTATCGTCTATCGTATGGAAGCCCTCGCCCCTTAGGAAATCGAGAGACTCCCTGTGCGATGTGAACTCCCTGCCCTCGCACTGCTGTATATTGAATATGAGTATATCCAGCTTTCTTGAAGCCGTCACTTTCGGATCCTTCTGTCTGAGTGAGCCTGCTGCGGCATTTCTCGGGTTCTTGAAAACCTTCTTGCCCTCGCCCGATGCAAGCTGCTCGGCAACGAGATCGTCGAAAACGCTGCGCGGCATATAGACCTCGCCCCTGACCTCAAGGAAGGGCAGAGGAGTCTTTATCTTCATGGGTATGGAGCGTATCGTTCTGAGATTTGCGGTAACATCCTCGCCCGTGAAGCCGTCGCCTCTTGTAGAGCCCCTGACGAACGCTCCGTCGCGGTATTCGAGAGATACAGACAGTCCGTCTATCTTGGGCTCCACCGTAAACAGGGGCTTGAGCCCCTCTGCGGCGAGGGCCTCTCTCGTTCTTGCGGTAAAGGCAGCTACCTCATCCTTGGAGAACACATCCTGAAGGCTTGCCATCTGCACTGTATGCACAACAGGCTCAAACGCCGAGGAGGTAGTGCCTCCCACATGCTTTGTCGGTGAGTTTTCCGCCGCAAGGTCGGGATACTCCGCTTCAAGGGCTTTCAGCTCACGCATGAGCATATCGTATTCATAGTCGCTTATGGAAGGATCGTCAAGATCGTAGTAGCTGTGATTATGATGCTCTATTTCCGCAGTAAGTTCGTCTATGCGCTTCTTTGCCGAAAGCTTATCCATTGCTCTTCCTCTTTTCATCGTTTTTAAGTCCGGGAACGTTTTTTCCGACCACCATCTTCAGCACATCATGCAGCACACATATACTTATTTCCTTTGCATCTCCGCCGTACTCGCCGTCCACCGTCCACGGCACATCGCCGTTGGATATGAACCTGAAGGAGGATGCCCTGTAATAGCAGAAGTAGGGTGAGTTGAAATCCTTTCTGATAAGGGCGTTAAGGGTCTTGTTGAGTTCTATCGTGTCTCTCGGGTTCTTTATGAATATGCCCTCAAACAGGCCGTCATTCATACTTACATTGTCCCCTGCCAGGTCCTTTATACCGCCTACAGAAAGGGAATTTGCCACCATACCGAAAAGGAAGTCATCCGTCACGGTCTCGTTCTGGCACTCTATCGTCACATTATAGTGCTGAGACAGATCAAAATTCGCCATAGCCTCCTTGACGGCATCTATCATATACGCAACAGGACCCAGTATATTCTTCATCTGCTGGTCTGTGGAATAGCTCACCTTTGTGAATGCGCCGAACGCCGCCACATAAGTGAAATACTTTGTATTGAATGCACCAACGTCGACAAATCTTGGCCTGCCGTTGACGATATTCTTCGCCGCATCGGGCATATACTTCGGAATGCCCAGGCTCGATGCGAAGTCGTTCATAGTGCCTGCGGGGATACTTCCCACGGGGACATGATGCCCGCCGTCCATTATGCCCTTCAGCGTTTCATTCATCGTGCCGTCGCCGCCGCTGCACACCACAAGATCGTACTGTGAAGCCGTTTCACGCACTGTAAGGTAGCAGTCGTCCCTGCGCTGTGTAGGATGGGCTGTTACATCATAGCCGTCCTTTGTGAATATATCTATTATCTCGGCGAGGTATGTGGATATCATACCCTTGCCTGAATGAGGATTGTATACGAAAAGAAGCTTTTTCATACCACCGGTCCCTTTCAATTAATATTTTCTCATTTTCATAGTATCACAAACAACCCAATCTGTCAAGTTTCAGGTCGGCAGTGCCGACAGCCATGTCGTTGATTAGTTTATCGGGGACCTTTAGTGTGCGGCTCGGTAACTTTCGTACGGCTGTTACTATTACATTAATGGCAGTGCCGACAGCCGGGTCGTTGATTAGTTTATCGGGGACCTTTAGTGTGCGGCTCGGTAACTTTCGTAC
>CACZPE010000379.1 GCA_902782875.1 uncultured Ruminococcus sp.
AAAGACTTCTTGTTCATAAAAACCTCCGCAAAAAAGAAATATGGTGAATGGACACAGTTTCACAAAGAACTGTCCATCCACCATATTATTGAAGGGGAGAAATGAAAAAAATGATGCAAACGTGTTATCCATCGTTGCAAGCACATTATACCAAATTTACATTAAAAAGTCAATCCAATTTTGAGGATTCCCAGAAAACCATTCCAATTCGCAAGAATTCTTGGGTTCTTGGGTTCCTTGTGCAAAAATGGGCCATTCCTCATATTTGTCGGTATGCTAAGAACATACCAAGGAAGTATCACAAACAAAAAGAAAGTTCAGTCAGCGGTTATAGACCGTTGGCTTTTATATAAATAAACAGCTATTGTAAAGGAGAAATGAAAAAATGAAACTGACAACAGAAGAAAAGGCAAAGCTGAAATCCAATATTGAGAAAATCAAGGCATACATCGAAGCCGAAATCAGCCCGAAGCTCTGTGGTGAAGCGATTACTGTCTATTTTGGCAATGTGGTACACTTTGCCAACGGCACCACCGGGAAGAAGTATCGTCTCTATGTAGACGGACGCAGTGTTAGCGGAGGTGCAGGGAATCTGCTCATGAACCTGCTGCCAACCGGCACGCAGAAATTCGGCTGTTCTGACTTCTGCACTCGTTCGGATGCTGGCCTTGAGCTGATTCATTCGTGGCCTGCTATCAAGCAGGAACTACTCCAAAAGGTGCAGAATGTTGCGGAGCGCAAAAGCAGCCTTGATAATTTTGAACTTTGAAAGAGAGGATAAGCAATGTTGAGCAATGTGAAACTGACTGCGGCCAATGTCCCACACAAGGAAAGCCTGACCACGGAAGAGAAGGCAACTCTTTGGAAGAACATTTCTTCAGCCCTTATTGAGACTGGTCGTCCAGGCATCAAGCGACTCCTGAACTGGATGCAGTCGGACTGTGGAAACGGCGTGATGAACTACGTCAATGCGCCCGCATCTACGAAGTACCACGGGAACTATCCTGGCGGTTTGATGGAGCATTCCTGGAATGTTTATGTATGGCTGACTATCATCGTAGGCAACGCCAACTCTATGAAGGACGCCGACGCGCAACTTCAAACTGAGGAAAGCAATGCCATGATGACGTCTGTTGCCATCGTCGCGCTTCTCCATGACATCTGCAAGGTCGGGTTCTATTCGATGGAACCGAAGAACCGGAAGACGTATGACGCGGAGAAGGTGAAAAACGCCCTTCAAAAGGACGTAAAGCACGACAGCCTCGGAGATTTCATCTGGGAGACGGTTATGAGCTACACCGTGACCGATACGCACAAGCTCGGCCACGGCGAGTCCTCCGTCGCCATCATTGAGAAATTCCTCGGAGTGTATGGCCTTACCACGGAAGAGCGCATGGCCATTCGCTACCACATGGGAGACTTTGAAAACGAGCGCGAAACCAGCGATGTTTATAATCGCTACCCGCTCGCTGCCATGCTCCACATGGCGGACCTTGCTGCGACCTATCTGGAAGAGCGTGAGTGTACGGACCAGATGGATGTATTCTGGGATACCGTTAAGGCGTTTGCGCGGCCGGTCAAAGCCCCTGAGCAGGCTCAGCCCGCCATGGCGGATGCACCTAAGCCTGATGCAGAAACGCCCGCAAAGCAGGAAATGCCTCGCGGCCCGTTTCCGGGGCAGGGCTGACATAAAGCAATGCAAAAGGTGTAAATTCCTACAACAAAACTGTGGATTACGCTGGGCCTGACTCCTTGTCAGCCCAGCCAATCTCACCACTAAAATGGAAGAACCGGAGTTAAAAAGGAGGAGAATGTACTATGGAAAGAAATCTTGAGTTGACCATCCGTATGGATAACGACCATGTTGAAATCGACGTTTACGAACCCGAATCGGGGGAGTGTTCTCAAATCGACGCTCCGCTGAGCTTCGACGAGCATCCTGAGTTCGATGCAGCCGTAGGCAACGAAATCTACAGCTGGCTTTCGCTCTGGGCAGACGAGTTGGCTGGCCAGAACTAATTGAAAGGCCCCCACAATTCTGGGGGCCTTTTTTCATCATTTTATTGACAATCAAGATGTTATGTGGTATAATACAAACATAAATTGAAGGAGGCAAAACACGCGGGTGCTTCGGCAGGAGCAAATGCCCGTCGGTTCGAATCCGACCGCCCGCCATTTTTTCTTTCTCCCTTTTCATTCAAATACATCTGCCCTGGCAGGCGGCGTCGTAGTCTGCCTTTCTCCTTCAGTATATATGCGGGTGCTCCGGCAGGGGCAAACGCTCGTCGGTTCGAATCCGACCGTCCGCCATTTTTTTCTTCTCCTTTTTTTACCCATACATCTGCCCCGGCAGGCGGCGTTATAGTCTGCCAATCCCCCCTTAAAGCAATATATGCGGGCGCTTTGGTAGGAGAGCGCACTCGCCGGTTCAAATCCGGCCACCCGCCATTTTTTCAACTTTCTCCATTCATGAAGCGCCCTGGCAGGCGGCATTGTAGTCTGCTTTCTCCTCTAAAAACTGTTTATGCCGGCAGAAGTCTGGGCGGATTCAGCTTCTTAATCCAAAAGGATGTAGAGTTCACGGGTTCGAATCCCGTTGCTGGCGCACTCGTCGAGATTACGACCCCGGCAGACGGTCCCAAAGTCTGCCCGCGAAATATTGAGGTGTAGCCAAGTGGTAAGGCATGGGACTTTGACTCCCTGACTCGCTGGTTCGAATCCAGCCATCTCAGCCATTCTCCCAAAGAAAAAATGCTGGCATAGCTCAGTTGGCAGAGCGACGCACTCGTAATGCGTAGGTCGCCGGTTCAAGTCCGGCTCCCAGCCCCATTTGGTCTCTTAGCTCAGTTGGTAGAGCACCTGACTGTTAATCAGGGTGTCGCTGGTTCGAGTCCAGCCGGGGGAGCCAGAAAATATCCGAACTTACATAAGTTCGGATATTTTTTTCCCCGTAGCAATCACGAGACACTTGATTTCTCAAAGGACAAGACGTGTCCCATTCAGTATTTATGCGGTTTTGCGCGTTTCGTGTCCTTTCCTTTTTCTCCTTGGTGGTGTATGATAAAGATACAGAAAGGGAAAAACCCCCTGATCAACAAAAACATCACAAAGGAGTTTACTTATGAAAAATTCAACAACATCAACAATAATCCTTATCGCTCAGATAATCCTCGCAGTTGCAGCCGTTATCCTTCTGATAATGAGCATGATGACAGAAGATCCTCACAATCATTATCTTTCCGCTTCCCTCGGCTGCATAAGCGTCAACACTCTTGTCAACATCCGCAGAATGGCTGTTGAAAAGAAAAAGCAATAAGAAACAATACAAGAAAAACAGGCTGCAGGTTATCACTGCGGCCTGTTTGCTTCATTATCAACGATTTTTTGCTTTGAGAAAAGCTGCTTTTTTATCTCGCGGAGTTTTCCTGCGTATTTGCTTGTTATTATCACTCCGAGCAAGATCGTACCGAGAGATATGCCGAGCAGTGTCCCCTGGAAGAAGTCGTAGAGCGAGCTGTTTATCTCGGGGCCTATGAACAGGATTACTATGTATGCTGCAAAGCACACAAATCCTCCTATAAAGATAAGGTGCATCCTTGCGGTAATGGCCGCCTTTTCGTCATTGGCCTTGTCCGCTATCATCACAGCGGTCTCGTTTGTATCCTCCGGCTCGCTGTCGGGTTCCCTGCGTTCGCCGTCAAGGAGCTCCCTCAGATCCACATCATAGAGATCCGCAAGCTCGATGAGCAGGGAAAGATCGGGCATATTGCTGCCCGTTTCCCATCGTGATACGGTGCGGCGCGATATATTGAACTGTTCCGCCAGCTGCTCCTGAGTCATACCCTTTTCTTTTCGCAGTTCCTTAAGGAAATTGCCTATTTTCTGCTGATCCATCGGGTCACCTTACTTTTCTGCCGATATCTCTGCAACAGCGTAGGGCTTGACGGCCGAATCTCCAGAACGGGGTATTTCGGTAAGGAAGATAAAGTCGGAAACATCGCTGCTGTCGGGGATCTTTGCCGATATATTCACTGAATATGTATTGGTGCCGTAATCGTATGTAACCTTGCCGAGCTTTACAGTGCTGCTGTCGGGCAGCATGCTTTCGGTATAAACGATCACATTGGTCTTGAAGAAGTTGTCGTCGTATGAAAGCAGGCGGGATGCTATGCTGCTCTTGCCTATCCCCTTGCTGTAGATATAGTCATTTACGAACATATTCGCTTCCGTTGCGGAGTTTATCACTACTGCAGTTCTGGGAGCAGAGGGGTCTATCTTGTACTGATTCTTATACTTTCTGAGCTTGGTGCCGCTTATTGACTGTGTATGTGTTATCTTCGGGTCTATGAAGTTCGCGCCCTCGGAATAATTGCGTCTGTCCTGCTCGGACTGCGCATACTGCGGCACGGTCTGCAGGTACTGCTCGAGAAATGCGGTGTAGTATGCCACTGCTCTGATATTCGCGCTGTCGGAATAGCGGGAGTATATCCCCTCGTTTGCGACTATGCTCAGCTCCTTGCCGCCGAAGGTGGCATTTATTGAGAAGGAGTCGCCGTTTGCCGTGCCTATGGAGGAGTCGAGCTCGCTTACTCTGCATGTCATCAGCATATCATAGAGTATCTGCACATCCTTGGCGGTGACATCCACGGGAAGGGTATATTTGCTGCTGTCGTTATAGGACGGTGCGTTTATGATGATCTTCTTCTTTGAATCAAACTCAAAGTAGCGGTCGTCGCTCATTATCCTGTAGCTGACGGAAAAATCCGTGGGGGCCTTGCCTATCTTTGTTATGCCGCCGTCCCATGAGCCGTCCTGTGCAAGACGGTACGTGCCTGCACCTGTTTCTACTGTGCCCGAGGCCATATTTCCGCCCTTTTCGGGGCTGAAGTAGTACCATTTGCCGCTCAGCTTCATCCAGCCGAACCAGGGGCTGCCGTTTATATAGTAACGGGTACCCTTATCGTCCCTGACCACGCCCGAGAAAAGCTCGGGAACGCCGTCGGTGAACGAGTACATCCTGCCGTCAACGGCTTTCATACCGCTGACGCCGTCCTGCTTTTCCGCTTCCTTGATTTCCTTTCGGGTGACGGGGTCATATGCGGCATATATCTTATCGGGCACAGCAAGCAGCATAAGGGCTGCTATGACAAATGCCCCTGTTTTACAGAATTTTTTCATGTTATCTCCTCAATTTATCAGATTTATTGTATTATAGCACATCCGCAGCGGATTGTCAAATGGCGGGTCGGCAGTGCCGACAGCCTCTTCGCAGATATATTAAGTGGGGATGGTGAAATTTGCGGCCCGGTACCTTTCGTATACCTACAGATATTTTCACTAAGGTCGGCAGTGCCAGCCAGTACGACCGGCAGCGACTTCGTTGATTCATTTTATATGGACCGCTTAGTTCGCATCTCGGTACCTTACGTCTTCAGTCACCAAAAACGGGACTGCGTTGAAACAGTCCCGTGATACTTATCTGATGATATCCTTGCCGCCCATATACTTTCTGAGAGGTTCGGGTATTCTTATCGAGCCGTCCTCGTTGAGATTGTTCTCAAGCAGGGCGATGAGCATTCTCGGAGGTGCTGCCACTGTGTTGTTGAGGGTATGGGCAAAATACTTCTTCTCGCCCTTTACTCTTATGCCGAGTCTTCTTGCCTGGGCATCGCCGAGATTTGAACAGCTGCCGACCTCGAAGTATTTCTTCTGGCGGGGGCTCCATGCCTCGACATCTATCGACTTCACCTTAAGGTCTGCCAGGTCGCCCGAGCAGCATTCTATCGTACGGACGGGCACATCCATCGAGCGGAAGAGCTCAACGGTATATTTCCACATCTTGTTAAACCATTCCATGCTCTCTTCGGGCTTGGATATTACGATCATTTCCTGCTTCTCAAACTGGTGTATGCGGTATACGCCTCTCTCCTCAAGGCCGTGAGCGCCCTTTTCCTTGCGGAAGCAGGGGGAATAGCTCGTGAGCGTCTGGGGAAGGGAGCTTTCGTCAAGTATGGTATCTATGAACTTGCCTATCATCGAATGCTCGGATGTACCTATGAGATAGAGATCCTCGCCCTCGATCTTATACATCATCGCATCCATTTCAGCAAAGGACATAACGCCTGTAACAACTCCCGAACGGATCATGAACGGGGGTATGCAGTAGGTGAAGCCCTTGTCTATCATGAAATCCCTTGCATATGCCGTTACTGCGGAATGAAGACGTGCGATATCGCCCATAAGATAATAGAAGCCGTTGCCTGCGACCTTTCTTGCGCTGTCAAGGTCGATGCCGTTGAGACGCTCCATTATATCTGTATGATAGGGTACCTCAAAGTCGGGTACGAAGGGCTCGCCGAAGCGCTCGAGCTCCACATTCTCGCTGTCGTCCTTGCCTACGGGTACGGAAGGATCGATGATGTTGGGTATTGTCATCATGATCTTCTTTATCTTCTCGGCAAGCTCTGTTTCCTTTTCTTCAAGAGCAGCAAGGCGTGCGGAGAATTCGGTGACCTGAGCCTTTGCAGCCTCTGCCTCGTCCTTCTGGCCCTTTGCCATGAAAGCGCCTATCTGCTTTGAGATCCTGTTTCTGTCGGCGCGGAGGGAATCCGCCTCCTGCTGGGTGGTCCTTGCCTCTGCGTCGAGGGCGATGACCTCATCTACGAGGGGAAGCTTAGCGTCCTGAAACTTCTTCTTTATATTTTCCTTTACAACATCGGGATTTTCTCTTACAAATCTGATATCGAGCATATTGATACCTCGCCTTATAAATAATAACTTTATCTATTATAACATATCATCAGAAAAAATCAAGAGGAAATATGATAAAACAGCAAATTTGCGGTTTTCGCAGACATTCTCCCGTCATGTTCTGACAACAAATACATTTTCCGTACCCTGAGACAGGAGCAGGGGGATATCCTCCTCAAGGAATATCTCTCCCCCGACGGTAACAGCCGCTCCGGGAGGGCAGGCGGATACCGCCCTTGCGCAGATGCGCCCTGCCGCTTTTTCTGTGGGTATCAACTCATAGGGCATGAAAAACGCCGTGCGCACGTCGTATACTGCGGTATGTTCCTTTATGCGGCATATTCCGGGGGTGAAGGGCGTTTTCTGCGGTATATCCTCAAAAGCGGTCCGTATCTTTTCAATATCACTGTCAGACAGCCCTGTGAGCATAAGCACGGTATAAACACTGTCGGAATACTCACATTCGACACTGCGGGCGCGGAGCATATCCGCAAGCTCCTTTCCGGTATAGCCGCTGTGGGGGGCATACACTGTGAGCTTGCCGCATTCCCCGTCAATGACAGAGAAGCCCTTTTCTCCGAGCGAGCGGCGGAGCTGTGCTGTACGCAGTGGGAGGGTGTTGAATTCATTCTGTGCGCCCTCTGCCAGGAGCTTTTCCATATATGTATTGCATCTGTCGAGGGAATCGAGTATCAGATATGACGGGCTTGAGGAGCCGAACAGCGCCATATTATCCTTCATACACCCGAAGCGGGCATCATCCGAGTTTATATGCAGATATGCGCCGCCTGTCAGCACGGGCAGGGTCTTGTGCGCCGAATCGCAGCATATATCCGCTCCGTGATAAAGAGGATGCTGCGGTCTGCCGTCCGCGCCTGTGACAAAGCGCAGATACGCTCCGTGGGCGTTGTCGACCGCAAGGGGGATGCCGTATTCCCTGCATACCTCCGATATGCTGTCGATATCTGTCATATTCCCGGGATAATCAGGGGATGTGATATATACCACCGATGGGCGCTCACCGTCAGACAGAACCCGTCTGAGCGCATCCGCGGTGACAGCACCCGAGAGGTATGTACTGTCATCGGGGTATATCCATTTTATATTTATCCCCAGCATGATGCAGGCATATATAAAGGCTCTGTGGGCGTTTCTGCCCGCTGCCGCCGTGCCGCCCGCAAAGGGGGTGAGCATGGCCTGTATGCACAGTGTTGAGCCGCCGCAGGAATATATCGTCTCTCTGCTGCCGAATATACTTGCGGCGATGCGCTCGCTTTCCGCTATTATGCCGTCTGCTTCAAAAAGGCTGTCGGCGCCTTTTATCTCGGTTATGTCAAGGGGATTTTCACGCCCCTTATGCCCCGGCATATGCGCTCTTACGATGCCGCTCTGACTGTACTGCGTCAGAAAATCATGTATAGGTGTGTTCATATAAAGCCCTTTAACAGATCAGAATCTGAAATACAGGAACGGGTTGTATGCCGAACTGAGAAGATACATAGTGCATATCACAACTGCGCCTATCTGCACGGCGGTGAGCACTATCTGGCGTGTTATCGTAAGTGC
>CACZPE010000380.1 GCA_902782875.1 uncultured Ruminococcus sp.
AGTCATCGTTGTTGATGAGCTGGCTCTCCTGACGCTCACGAAGGCTGTCGATAGCGAGGTCGAGCTGCTCCTTTACTTGATCGTAGGGTGAGCTGTATACATCGGCAACAGCAGTGTCAACATTGATTATAGTGGATATGGAAGCGAGCTGGAGCTCTCTGGGATCATCCTCATACTCAACATAGCCCTGAGGGATGATATCGGACTTCTTGGTAGTGCTGCAGAGCACGTCAAGGGGAGTTTCGCCCTCTTTTACCTTGTTGATCCTGAATATACCCGAATCAAGTCCCTTGAATTCGAGCACCTTAGTGAGCCACTTGGGAGTGAGCGCACCATACTGCGGTCTGGTCTTGTTGACGTCCGCAAGGTTATACGCAGCCTTTTTGCCAAGTGCTACGATCTTGTCAT
Source organism: uncultured Ruminococcus sp. (assembly GCA_902782875.1). Next base: position 409 of record CACZPE010000380.1, read on the forward strand.
TTGTGTTTTCCTTTGCCATAACATTGTCCTCCAATTTAAGTCTTTTATATCAAGAGAGTTATCTCTCAATGATCAGTATACAGGGAAATTCTTGTCGACCTTTGCAGCCCATGCATTTGTGCCGCCCTTGAGATTGTAGAGCGGGCCCTTGTAGCCTGCCTCACGCAGGGTGTTCACAGCGAGTATGCTACGCTTGCCCTCCTTGCAGACAAATACCGTGTCTATGCTGCTGTCGAGCTCCTTCTGCCGCCTTTCGAGCTGTCCTATCGGTATTACAACAGCATCGGGGAATTTTGCGATCGCTCTTTCATGCGGCTCGCGCACATCGACTATCGTGATCTTTTCACCTGCATCAATGCGGCGCTTGAGCTCTTCGGGCTCTATGCCCTCGACCTTTTCTTCTTCCTCATGCTGCTCGGTAAGTCCGCAGAAGTCCTCATAGTCGATCTCTTCGACTTCGTTTATCGTCCTGTTCTTCCCGCAGATGGGGCAGTTGTCGTCCTTGTGTATCTTAAGCTCTCTCCATTTGAGATTCCATGCATCAAAGGTGACTACCTTGCCGATAAGATTCTTGCCGCCGCCTACAATGAGCTTTATGACCTCATTTGCCTGCAGCGTGCCTATCACTCCGGGGAGTACGCCGACTACGCCGCCCATTGCGCATGAGGGTACGAGACCTGCCGGGGGCGGTGCGGGATACATGCATCTGTAGCACGGACCGTGCTCTGCATAATATACAGCGACCTGTCCCTCAAACTGATACATTGCGCCGAATACATCGGGCTTGCCGAGAAGCACGCAGGTATCGTTGACAAGGTATCTTGTGGGATAATTGTCGGATGCATCCGCAACAACATCATACTGTGATATGATATCCACAGCATTCTCCGCTGTGAGGCGGGTATTGTAAATCTCCACCTTTACAAGGGGATTTATCTGCTTTACGCTGTCCTTTGCGGATGATACCTTCGGCCTGCCGATATCTCTTGTGCCGTGGATGACCTGACGCTGCAGGTTTGTTTCCTCGACCTCGTCAAAATCTATGATGCCGAGAGTTCCTACTCCCGCCGCTGCAAGATACTGTATAAGCGGAGTACCGAGGCCTCCAGCGCCGACAACAAGTACCTTTGCGGCTTTGAGCCTCTTCTGTCCTTTTACGCCTATCTCCTGCAGCAGAAGATGACGGCTGTATCGGGTGATCTCATCATTGGTGAGCTTTTCGGTCTTTCTGTCCCCGATGACGCTCTCTACGCCCGAACCGCCTGCGATCGCGGGAATGAGTATGACCTCATCTCCGTCTTTCAGCTTCGTGTCAAAATTATCAAGATCCCTTATGCTCTCTTCATTTACAAAAACATTGACAAATGACCTGAGCTGTGAGTTCTCATCAAAAAGTACTTTCTTCGTTTCGGGATATTCCTCGGACAGATGGGTGAGCACCTCTCCGACAGTTTTTCCCTCCAGTTCGATCTCAGATCTGTGTTCTGTAAACAGTCTGAGTGTTGTGGGTATAACGACTGTAACAGCCACGTTTATCTTCCTTTCTTCTATTGTTCTTTATGTCTCATTTATATGTTTATATTATGTAGAACCATGAGGTGTCTTCTTCTATTTCTACTCTCTCTACAGGATTTGCAGCATTGTAGTTATATCTCAGCCCCTGATTCTTTACGCTTACCTTGGCGCCCTCGGGGACAGAGCTGGTGATGAATGCATTACCGCCTATAACTACATCCTTGCCGACAACGGTGTTGCCTCCGAGTATCGAGGCTCCTGAATATATCGTAACATTGTCCTCTATCGTGGGGTGTCGCTTTTTGCTTTTCAGTGCCTGACCGCCTCTTGTTGAAAGCGCACCGAGAGTGACTCCCTGATATATCTTCACATTATTTCCTATAACGGTGGTTTCACCTATTACAATGCCAGTGCCGTGATCTATGAAGAAGTATTTGCCGATCGTCGCACCCGGATGGATGTCTATACCCGTTTCGCTGTGGGCATATTCTGTCATCATACGGGGTATTACGGGCACCCCGAGGATATAAAGCTCATGTGCTATGCGGTTTATGAGAATCGCATACAGCCCCGGGTAGGAATAGATTATCTCATCCTTGCTGAAAGCAGCAGGGTCTCCGTCATATGCTGCCTGAACATCCGTCAGTATATATTCCCTTATCTTGTGAAGCTGCTTTATAAACTCAACAGAGAGTCTTTCGGCCTCTTCCGTGATCTCTGAGATATCTCTGCTGCCGTCGTCAAGCACTATAGTTATCTGCTTTGTAAGCTTGACGATCACGTCCTCTATAAGCATCGAAAGATTGTTGCGGAGTGTATATACCTTTATAGATCTGTTCCTGAAATATCCCGGGAAGATCACCTTCCTCAGGCTTATCAGGATATCTATTATCACATCTTTATCAGGATGGTTGAATATCTTTGTTTCGCCTGATGTTTTCTGTTCATCATGCTCCGCGATAAAATCATCTACGATCTCGCTTATAGTCTGCTCTACAGTGTTCAAATCATGTCATCCTCTCAGAATTACCGTCACTATTTATTTGCTTTTTTGTTATATTTTTAATCTATACTCTTTCTATCTGAATATAAGTATAAACAAATGCAACAATAAAGTCAATGCCTCTTGTTATATCATATTTTTATATAGCTATATAAGCTACAATTATATCAGCGCTTGCAGAATATGTTTTGGCAATTTGCGATAATGTTATAGGTCAAAGCTATTGCTTGTTATAAGTAAAATCTTTAATAACAAAGAATTGCAATATAAAAATGATCTATAAAACAGAATAACACCCGAAAGGAAATTCAGATTCCATATCGGGTGTTATTTCGAAATACGTTCAACAGAAGTATGACCATAAGAGGGACTTGTCCTTTGTTTGTCCTTTATACATGTCAGAAAGTTGGGACAAACAATGTTATAGTTATATAAACATAATAGCATAATATATGCAGTATCCTGCGATTTTATAAAATTCCCAAAAGATACAGCTCTATAAAAACTTAAGGTACCTGATCATGATGATAGTATCATCTGAACAGATACCTTTTTAAAACAAAATATCCGACTGTCTTTTACTATGAATCGTGGGTCAGCTTTTGGTCAACAAAGTTACAAAAAGCTGCTGAAAAAGATGTAAATTACGCTTGTTAGAATATCTCATAACTTGCGATTTGTAGCCATTTGAGAGAATACTTTGAATTGATATGATATGAGGGTTTGTTAATTCCGATTTATGCTAGTAACAATTATAGCACAACATCGCTGCATAGTCAATAAACGCCATAGTACTTCTGACGATATATCAGAAATACTATGGCTTGATTCTGTGTGAGTACCGGCCTTATGTGCGCCGTTTATGTATCTGTCTGTGATCAGTATCAGTCCTCATATTTATCCGTGGAGATGCTGCAGGAATAACCGTTTTCCTCTGCTGTAACGGTCATATAATATGTGCGGTCGCCTGTTACCTGAACATGGCATACGCCGTTTTCATCAAATTTGTCGGTTATGTCTATCTTCTGGTCGCGGCAGTATACAAATACCGTGCCGTCATCGTTCTGTATCACTTCGGGCTCGGCAAGATGCTCCATGATATCCTCCTCTGTGAGAGGAATTTCATTGCCGAACATATCATATGCAACTCCGCCGCCGTGTCTCTCATGAGTCTCGCCGTTTTCATCCTCATACGTCAGGCTGTATTCCGTATGATCGCTCTGTTCTATCACGAGCACAGCGTCAGTCTGGTCGCCGTACAGCCATATCTGCACCTGGCGCTGTATGCCGCCGATATCTGCAGCATATGCAACGGCTGAGCCTACGAATATAGCGAGTATCGCTGCGATCACTGCAGCTGCCTTTGA
>CACZPE010000381.1 GCA_902782875.1 uncultured Ruminococcus sp.
AAGTGCTTCGGGGCAAAACTTCTATATGGGTATCTGTCTTAGCCGTGCCGTTTTATTCGTTGATCACAACTTAACTTCAACCCTGAATATACCGTCACCGCTGATATCCGCAGTCACCTCTGCGCCGAGCCTGTCACAGAGGAGCTTTACCACATACAGACCCAGTCCCGAGCCGCCCGCCGTGCGTGACTGCATACGGTAGAAGGGCTCGAATACCTTTGCGGTATCCATAGATCTGCTGTCTTCAAGATCGTTTGACACTGTAAGCACTATGCGCTCATCCTTTTTCAGAGAGACCGCAAAGAAGGATACCGAGTATTTCCGTGAGTTTGAGAAGAGGTTTTCGAGTATGCGGCTGATGCAGTGACGGTCTGTCTCTGCGGTGATACCGTCCTGTATATCAAAATCGGTGCGTATCCCCTTTTCGGTCGTCCAGCTGTGCTGTTCAAGCAGCAGCTCGGTGACCATATTGCTGATATTCACCGTTTCTGATGCAGGCGGCTCCGCATTGTTCTCAAGCTTAGTCATCTCAAAGAAATCATCCGACAGGTCGCGCAGATAGTTGTTTTTCTCAATTGCAACAGACAGATACTGTGCATTTCTCTCTGAAAGCTCGCCGCATTTTTCCACCATCTGCATATATCCGAGGGCGGCGGTGAGCGGCGTGCGAAAGTCGTGAGATATGCCCGAGACCACATTGCCCAGCTGACGCTTCTGCTCTTCATACTCAGCCCCCAGCCTTCGCTGCAGTTCGGTATGCTCGTTTATCTTCACCGCAAGCCTTGTGAGATCACGGTCAAAGACACTGATCTTGAGCGGCTGTGAATAGTCCGTGCTTTTGAGCTTATCAAGCTCATCCGAAAAGCGCCTTATATCTCTCTTTATATATATAAGCACCGCAGCTGCCGCCAGAGCTGCAACAGCAAGAATGATGCAGATAAACAAAAGTATATACACTTTCTCACTCCTTACCGTGACCGCTTACATCTCCATAGCACCACATGGCAGTCTCATAAACAAGAGCTCCGTCATCGTCATACTCGCGGCAGTTTATGCATATCTCACGCAGATCTGTCCGGATGCCGCGCTCTTTTGCAAATGACCGCGCTGTGACGATACTCCATCTCTGGCACTCATTGTCTCTTTCAAAGAAGCTGTCATAATACTCCTTGTCATAGAATATGACTATCTGCGAGTTATGCATATATTCTGTGTCGATAAATGCAGCTATTCTGCAGAAACGGTCAGACGGCGCAGCATTAATAAGCTGCTCCGTCTTTTCTATCCACATTCTGCAAAATGCGGTCTTTATTTGTCCGTATACCTTCGCCTGATCAAGGAAATCCGAAGACGGCACATGGAAATGCTCCATAGCCCTGTCATGATCCCACTCAGGGGCGATACGGTCTATGTTCTCAAGCAGTCTCCTCAACTTCCGTCTCTGTGATCTCTGCTTTTTCATCGTTCTTTTCATAGAGCCGTTCTCTTTTCCATACAGAATATATAAATGCTGCTATGCAGACACTGACAGCCAACAGCACCGCTTCAAGCACGAAATAGTTCACGCCGTTCTGCCGGAGTATGACCAGAAGTCCGTCAATATCAACCGTATGCGCTTGTGAGCTTCACCTCAAGGCTGAATTTCCTTTTCAGCGTAAGATATCCGATGATATAGCAGAATATACAGAACAGCACCGAGGATATGATTATCTTTGCAACAAGAGCAGTTGTTATCTCACCGCCGAGCTGCATCATCTGCCCTGCACTCGAAAGGCCGAGCACCGAGCGGTCAAATATCTCAGGCGAGCCGAAAGCCTCCTCGATCATTGGTCTGAACATTGCCGGCAGAATATAAACAAACGGCATCAGTGTAGTCCAGTTTTTAAACAGCGGCGAAAGAAAGAACGTTTCAAGAGCAATGCGCACAAACAGTATGAACATAAAGAAAAGGGCCTTTGTCATTTCAATGCTGCCGTCATGTATGATATGCATCACCGCATAGGGTATAAAGTACGCTGCTATGCCCGCAGGCAGATACACAGCCACTCTTGAAAGTATTATACAGGACGGTCTGAAGCCTGCCATTATCTCATAGTACTGCACCCTCTGGGTATACGCATCGCATACCGTTATGAGCATTGCCATACCCGCCAGCATCGAACCCATAAGCCCCGTCATACCCACACATTCCCTGTCAAGTGCATAGCCCTCATCGTTGCCGAACATAAATGTCGTTGCGAGCGCAAAGAAGCATACTAACAGAAATCCGCGTATGTTTTTTCTGAACCTGAAAGTCTCTGCTCTTATAAGATCACCCATTGATGCCACCTACCTTCTCGATATAATATTCCTCGAGACTCTGGCCTTCCTCGCAGAGCCTTGTTATCACAAGGCCGCTTTTCGTGACAGCCTCAGATATGAGCTCAATGCTGTCAAGATGCTCGAATATATGTATCTCGTCCCCGTGTACTACCTTGTAATCGTGTATGTGCAGCTTTTCCTCGAGCACTGCGGCAGTCCTGCCGACATCGGTGGTCTTAAGGCTGATATGCCCCCTGCACTTTATCAGCAGCTCTTCATGGCTGAAGCTGTCTATGAGCCTGCCGCCGTTGATTATAACAAAATCATCGCACATCTCCGACAGCTCTGAGAGCAGATGGCTCGATATCAGCACCGTCACGCCCTGCTCATCGCAAAGCCGCCTCAGCAGATGTCTCACATCTGCCATGCCCTGGGGGTCAAGGCCGTTCACAGGCTCATCGAGTACGAGTATCTCGGGCTTCGGCAGCAGCGCCATGCCTATTCCCAGGCGCTGCTTCATACCGAGCGAGAATTTCTGCGCGGTCTTCTTTCCCGTGTCTGCAAGGCCGACTATATCAAGCACCTCGTCTATGCGCTTCTCATCGGGATATCCCCTGAGATAGCGTATATACTGCAGATTTTCCCGTGCGGTCATATTGATGCTGATTATCGGCTGCTCTATCATGAAGCTCATTCTTGCGCGGCTCTCATCAAGCTCCGTACCCTTGCCGAAAAGCTCCACATCTCCCTTGTCGGGGAACATGAGCCCTCCGAGTATCTTGAGCGCTGTAGTTTTTCCCGCGCCGTTAGGGCCTATAAGCCCGCATATATGTCCCTTTTTCACGTCAAAGCTGAGATCGTGAAGGACCTCCGCCTTTTTGTAAGACTTGTAAAAATGCGATGCCCTGAGTACCGTTTCTTCCATAAGCGTTGTCTCCTTTCCTTTGTATACCCCTATTCTAAAACACAAATGTCAAGAAAGGGTAAAATCAAAGGTCAAGATTAGGTCAAATCCATCTCGTACTGATACTCACGCCGTTCTTCATCCGAAAGTCTGTTCTTTCTGCCGCCGTGCTCGCCTGTCAGCGTCATCCCCAGCTTTTCCATCACCCTGCGGGAGCCTGTATTTTCGGTGTCACAGTGAGCAGTGAGATGCCTTATCCCCAGCTTCGCGGCATATACAACAAGCGCAGAGGCCGCTTCATACGCAAAGCCCTGCCTCTGGTACCTTTTGTTTATTATCCATCCTATCTCGGCAGAGAGCCTGTCATCGCTCAGATAAAGGCTCACACAGCCTATGTGCCTGCCGTTGTATACCACAGCCGCCTCATAGAAGGAGGGCGAGGGCTTTTTCCATTCCTCTTGCGCCTCTCTCAGGAAATCCACTGTCTCCTGTTCGGATTCAAGGGGCAGAAAGACCATATAACGGCAGTTCTCAGGGTCTGTTATATATTCATAAGTTGTATCAAAGTCGTCTGTACTTACAGGTCTGAGCACAAGACGCTGTGTCTTCAGTTCCATATATATCCTTTCACGGGGCGAGCTTGTAGCCCATTCCCCATACAGTCTCTATATATTCGTTATCCGGATCGAGCTTTGCTATCTTGGTGCGGATATTGCTCATATGCACCTTGACGGTCCTGTCATCGTTTATATATTCCTCTTCCCATATGCTCTCGTATATATTCGCCTTGGAGAACAGCTTTCCCGGGCTTGACAGCATGAGTGCGAGTATCGCATATTCCTTTACCGTAAGGGAAAGCTCCTCTCCGTTTACCTGTGCGGTGCCCGATGAGGTATCAAGCGTCAGCCCCTTGTAAGAGTATACGCTCCTTGCCGTCCCCGACCTGCCCTCATATCTGCGCAGCACCGCCATGATACGCACCGACAGCTCATCAAGGTCAAAGGGCTTGGTTATATAGTCATCCGCACCCATTGCGATAAGGTCTATCTTTGAGCGGGTATCGCTCTTTGCGGATACCACTATCACGGGCACATCAGATGTCTCCCTCAGTTTTGACAGCACCATATCCCCGCTCTTGTACGGCAGCATAAGGTCGAGCAGTATCAGGGATATATCCTCCTTAGCCATACGCAGAGCATCGAGCCCGTTGCTGGCAGACACCGTCTGAAAGCCCTGTTGTGTCAGATAATCACATATCAGGCTGTTTATCTCTTTGTCGTCCTCCGCCACAAGGATAGTTCTCATAGCTCTCTCTCCAGTCTTCATATACTTGTTAGAAAAATTTTAACATATGCACTGATATATGTCAATGCTCAAAAATTGTTATTTTGTAGTAAGAAAATGTCACTTTTGCCATATCGTCTTGACAGATTGAGCATTTTATTGTACAATAGCGTAAAAGAAATTTTCTTTTAAATATGAAGGAGGTAATCCAATGAACAAATTACAGAACATCCCTCAGGTCAAGATTGGTCTTGTAGCAGTATCCCGTGACTGCTTCCCCATGAGCCTCTCTGAGAGCCGCAGGAAGGCTGTTGCCAAGGCTTATACCGAGAAGTACGGAGCTGATACTCTCTATGAATGTCCCGTTGTTATCGAGAACGAGATCGATATGAGAAAGGCTCTCGCAGATATACAGGCAGCTGAGTGCAACGCTCTTTGCGTATACCTCGGCAACTTCGGTCCCGAAACTCCCGAGACACTGCTCGCTAAGTATTTCGACGGCCCTGCAATGTATGTTGCAGCAGCTGAGGACGACTGCGGTGATGCTCTCATCAACACCAGAGGTGACGCATACTGGGGTATGCTCAACGCAAGCTACAACCTCAAGCTCCGC
>CACZPE010000382.1 GCA_902782875.1 uncultured Ruminococcus sp.
AGTTCTGCCTCTTGTTGACACCGACCTCTGCGATATATTCGAGGCTATATACAAAGGCACACTCTCCGATATCGACATAAAGTGGAAGAATGAGTGCTGCGCTTGTGTGGTAATGGCTTCGGGCGGCTATCCGCTGTCATACCCCAAGGGAATAGAGATGCACGGCTTTGACGAAAAGGGTCAGGTCGACGGCGCATTTGTATACCACGCAGGTACAAAGTACGAGAACGGCAAGTTCTATACCAGCGGCGGCCGCGTAATAGGCGTAACATCCACGGGCAAGACGCTTCCCGATGCTCTTGACAGCGCATACAAAGCTGTTGACAAGATAAGCTTTGACGGAGCTCACTACCGCCATGATATAGGCAAGAAGGCACTTGCTCTGACAAAGTAATATACAGCATAACGTTTTACAAGCCATAGTCATATAAGAAAGGAAATCATTATGAGCGCACTTAACGTTGTATGCCTTGACCTTGAAGGCGTACTTGTACCCGAGATATGGATTGCCTTCTCCGAGGCAAGCGGCATCCCCGAGCTCAAGCGCACCACCCGCGACGAGCCCGACTATGACAAGCTGATGAAGTGGAGAATAGGCATACTCAAGGAGCACGGACTCGGCCTTAAGGAAATACAGGAAACTATCGCAAAGATAGATCCCATTCCCGGCGCAAAGGAGTTCCTTGACTCTCTCAGGGAGATCACACAGGTAATAATCATCAGTGATACATTCACACAGTTTGCAGCTCCGCTCATGAAAAAGCTCGGCTGGCCCACTATATTCTGCAACACCCTTGAGGTAGCGGAAAACGGCGAGATAACAGGCTTCAGGATGCGCTGCGAGCAGAGCAAGCTCTCCACCGTGAAGGCTCTGCAGTCTGTTGGCTTCGAGACTATCGCAAGCGGCGACAGCTACAACGATCTGGGCATGATAAAGGCATCAAAGGCAGGATTTCTTTTCAAATCCACCGATAAGATAAAGGCAGACAATCCCGGTCTCCCTGCATATGAGACCTATGACGAGCTGCTTGCAGCTATAAAGGCTGCTCTCTGATAAGAGAAAAGAAAGGAACAACTGAAAGAAATGCATTATACACACCATCTTATTTTCCCTCTTCCCTGGCCGATACACATAGGCTTTGTGGTAATAAGCTCTCTGCTGCTGATATTCTGCTATATAAAGACAAAGCGCAGATACGATCTGTATATGCTCATAGGCGTGCTCTCCACGCTGCTGATAGATATCATGATCGAGCCGCCGTATTTCTATATATTTGCCGCAGAGGAATTCTTACTTCTTATACTGGCATCGATAGATATGCACAAGGTGTCAAAGCAGCTTGAAGCCCAGCGCCAGGCTGAAGAGGAGAAAAAAGCTGCCGAAGACAGCGAAGAACCCGGAAAGACAGATACGGAGAACAACGATGAAAATAGCACTTCTTGAGGAAAAGACCGTCTCAACGGGAGATATCTCCACAAAGGGATTTGATGCTCTCGGAGAGGTTATACGCTATCCCCTCACGCCTCAGGATAAGGTCATTGAACGCACAAGAGGCTGTGATGCGGTCATAATCAACAAGACACTGTTCACAGATGAGGTTATCTCGGCCTGCGAGTGCCTCAGATACATAGGTCTGTGTGCAACAGGCTACAACAATGTGGATACAGCAAGCGCATCAAGGCACGGTATAACGGTAACAAACGTCCCCGCCTATTCCACAAATGCTGTAGCAGAGCAGGTTTTTGCATACATCATGCACTTTGCTAAGCGGGTATCCGATTACAGCAGTCTTGTCCATGACGGCGGCTGGATAAGGTCTGACACCTTCTCCATGTTCGATTTTCCGACTTATGAGCTGTGCGGAAAGACTCTTGGCATCGTGGGACTTGGAAGTATAGGCACTGCTGTCGCAAGGATAGCAAAGGCATTCGGCATGAACGTCATCGCTGCGGTAAGAACGCCCAGGACTTCGGATATCGCAGAGATAACCGATATAGAGACTGTATTTGCAAAGAGTGATTTCATAACGCTGCACTGCCCTCTCACAAAGGATACCGAAGGGCTTGTGGATATGAAGCTGCTTTCCCTCTGCAAGCCGTCTGCTGTGCTGATAAACACATCAAGAGGCCCTGTAGTGGATATACCCTCTCTGGCTGCAGCGCTCAAGGACGGCATCATCGCAGGTGCAGCACTTGATGTTATACCCCGCGAGCCCATGGAAGAGGGCTTCCCGCTCAGGGGTATTGACAACTGCATAATAACTCCGCATACAGGCTGGGCTCCCCGTGAGACAAGAGAGAGGCTGCTGGCAGTGGCTGTAGATAATCTCCGGTGCTTCATCGACGGGAATATACAGAATAATGTAAATGAGGTCTGATCCATGTTTGATATATCAAAGAAAAAGAGGATCGTCGTCAAGATAGGCACTTCTACCCTGACGCATCACAGAACAGGCAGGCTCAACATAAGGCGTACCGAACGCTTTGTGAAGATACTTGCCGACATACAGAACACAGGACGTGAGATAATACTCGTTTCATCAGGCGCCGTTGCTATGGGACTTTCAAAGATGAATCTCAAGGAAAAGCCCTCGGAAACTGTTATGAAGCAGGCCTGTGCCGCTATCGGCCAGTGCGAGCTGATGTATTTCTATGACAAGCTTTTCGGCGAATACAACATAAATGTTGCCCAGATACTGCTGACACGCTATGTACTTGAGACTCCCAGAAAGAACAACGTTGAGAACACGATGGAAAAGCTGCTCGAAAACGGCGTTATCCCCATAGTAAACGAGAACGACACAGTCGCTATCGATGAACTCGAGCTTGAAATGGGCGAGAATGATACTCTTGCCGCTCATGTGGGAACCATATGCAAGGCGGATCTGCTGATAATACTCTCGGATATAGACGGCTTCTTCAACGGCGATCCGAGGACAAATCCCGATGCAAAGCTCATCCCCGTGATAGACAAGATCGATGACAATATCCGCTCCCTTGCGGGCAGTGCGGGCACTTCCCTGGGCTCAGGCGGCATGAAGACCAAGATCGATGCTGCGGAAATAGCTCTCGGAGCAGGCTTCGATATGGCGATACTCAACGGCAGACGGCCTGAGATACTCTATGATTTCTTTGACGGCAAACAGGCAGGTACAATTTTTACAGCCGGATAAAACGATTCCCGACAGTATGCACAAATACTGTCGGGAATTTTTATGTCAAAATAATATTAATTAATTGTAAAATTCGCTTGAAATTTGTTAAAACATGTGCTAAAATAAAACATATAATACCAAGGGAGGGAAATCCATGGATTTTCAAACGATCGTTGACAGTATCCCTACCGCTACCTGTGTCGTTTCTGTGGAAAAAATCGGAAACGATAATTACGGAAAAGTCCGTCTCGTTACGGGCAACCGCACCTATATCGACAGTATAGAGCATCCTGCCGATAATATTGTTATGCTCACTCAGAAATTTGTTCCCAACAGTGAATATACAAACTATATGACGCGTGATCTCAATTTTGAGAGCTCATGCTATAATGCCGCCGTTCAGAAAAAGTGTCTGCATGCATATGCGCATCCTGCGAGATTTGATGTATGGTTCAATATGTCATTCATCCCGCTGTACCCCGATGACGGCAATATCTGCTACTGCCTGTACATCATGGAGATAAACTTCAAGCCAGATGCAAAAAGGCTTTCAACGATATCGCCCGATATCGCTTCTTCGGTTCTTGAATCCTGTATAAAGCTCAGAAGCCCCGATGATTTCAGGGAGACCATGAGATCGATATGCAGCGATCTGCTTGATGTCTGCGGTTCAGAGCATTTCTGCATACTCCTTATGGATACCGAAAAGCGCAGCTGCTCGGTGCTCTGTGAGGCTTTGTCAAAGGATACAAAGCTTGTGTCTATGGAAAACTATGTGGACGACGCATTTTACGATATCGCCGATTCATGGAAGGATACGATATCAGGCAGCAACTGTCTCATAGTCAGGAACGAGCACGATATGGAGGTCGTGAAGGAGCGCAACCCTGTATGGCATAATTCCATCACAAGCGCCGGCGGCAGAACGATAGTACTGTTCCCGCTTGAATTCAAGAATGAGCTGCTCGGCTATATATGGGCCATCAATTTCAATCCCGATAACGCCGATACCATCAAGGAAACTCTCGAGCTGACAACGTTCATACTCGCATCCGAGCTGTACAGCTACCGCATGGTGGAAAAGCTGCATATCCTCAGCTCGACCGATATGCTCACAGGTGTTATGAACCGCAATGAGATGAACAATTTCGTTGATGCGCTGTCTTCAAGCAAATCGGAGAAATCCGTCGGAGTAGTATTCGCAGACCTCAACGGCCTGAAGGCTAAAAACGACAAGGAGGGCCACAACGCGGGAGATACACTGCTGAAAGATGCCGCAAACGCCCTGCGTGAGGTATTCGCGGTACATGAGATATTCCGTGCGGGCGGCGATGAATTTGCCGTTATACTCACGGATATCACGGAGGATGAGCTCGAGGAGAGAGCCGAAAGGCTCAGGACTGTTGCCGCACGCTATGATGATCTTATATTTGCGATCGGCACCGCTCAGGAGGAAAATGTAAAGAACGTGCGCAGGGCGCTGCATAACGCAGACGAGCGCATGTACGCAGACAAGAAGTACTTCTATGATCTGCACCCCGAAAGAAAACGCATCATAAATATATGACAAAACCGGCGAGGGATGATCCCCCGCCGGTTTTTCGGATACTATCCAAAACAGCAAAGAGTGAATAATAAATCACAAAAAATCACTATTGCATTTTTCGCATAATTATGGTACAATATAATTTGTATAAGTATGCAAGACAGAAAATACAGTACATGTATCTATGGAGGTTTTCGCTTTGGGCGACAAGAATTCTAAGAAGCTTTCGAGGGAGACCCGTCCCTCTTTTCCTAAAAGGGCCGTTATCACGGGCGGTATGCCCTACGGCAACAAGACGCTACACTTCGGTCATGTGGGCGGCGTGTTCGTTTTTGCGGATGTTTATGCACGGTTTCTGCGCGACAGGATCGGCAAGGACAATGTAATATTCGTATCGGGTACTGACTGCTATGGCTCCCCTATCGCAGAGGGTTACAGAAAGGCCCGTGAAGCAGGCTTTGACGGCGATATAAGAGACTATGTAAGGAACAATCACGAAGCGCAGAAGAAAACTCTCGCCGATTATGATATTAGCCTTGATCTCTTCGGTGCGTCGGGCATCGGCGACACCGCAGATATGCACAACAAGGTATCCGATGCTTTCATAAGAAAGCTGTATGAGACAGGTCATCTCAGAAAGCGCTCCACAGCGCAGTTCTATGACGAAAAGGCAGGAATGTTCCTCAACGGCAGACAGGTAATAGGCAAATGCCCCGTACAGGGATGTCAGTCTGAAAAGGCATATGCAGACGAGTGTGATCTCGGTCATTCATATGATCCCATAAACCTTATCGACCCGAGAAGCACGCTCACAGGCGACAAGCCCGTGATGAAGGATGTGGAGAACTGGTACTTCAGGCTTCCCGACTTCAACGACAAGCTCCGTGAGATGATATCCGGAATGGAGCAGAAGGACAATATCCGTCCTGTAGTTACAAAGACGATAAAGGAATTTCTCGAGCCCCCCGTCATATACATAATGAAAACATATCTCGACACCTATAAGGAGCTTGCTCCTCAGATGCCCGAGCATGAGTATATCGACGACGAAAAGAAGACTTCCTTCACGATAGTATTCAAGGAGCTCTCCGAGCGCGACAAGGCATCCGCCCTTCTCACAGAGCACGGTGTCAGATTCAGGGAGGGCAAGACTCTTGTGCCCTTCAGACTCACAGGCAATATAGAATGGGGCGTTCCCGCTCCCTCTCTCGAGGGCGAGGAGGGGCTCACCGTATGGGTATGGCCCGAATCCCTGTGGGCACCCATATCCTTCACAAAGACATATCTCGCTTCAAAGGGCTGTGACGATGAGGAATGGAGAAAATACTGGTGTGACGATGAAGCGCAGGTATATCAGTTCATCGGCCAGGACAACATCTATTTCTACGGCGTTGCACAGTCGGCTATGTGGCTCGCTTTCCAGAGCGAAAACATAGATGATATAGACGTAAACGACACACACGGCCATTTAAGGCTGCCCGTGCTCGTTGCAAACCATCATATACTCTTCCTTGACAAGAAGGCATCATCGAGCGGCTCTGTAAAGCCTCCGATGGCAGCGGAGCTCCTTGACTACTACACCGCAGAGCAGCTTCGTATGCACTGGCTCGGCCTCGGTCTGGGCATGAGGAGCGTCAGCTTCCAGCCCAAGCCTCTCAACCCCGTTGCTAAGGAAGACGAGAGCGACCCCGTAACAAAAGAGGGATTCCTGCTCTCCAACGTATTCAACAGGGTTATACGCACCTGCTTCTATGATGCACAGAAATACTTTGACGGCGTTATGCCCGTAGGAGCGGTATCTCAGAGCGTGCTTGACGATTCCGAGCAGGCCGTGCTTGAGTACGAGCGCTTCATGTACAGGACAGAATTCCATCAGGTCACATATGTACTTGATTCTTATATCAGAAAGGCAAGCAAATACATGGCCAGGGTAAAGGCGGAGGCTGACAAGTCCGAGGATGAGACCGTCCGCCGCCAGTACCTCATCGATGTATTTCATATGATAAAGACTGCTGCAGTCCTTCTTCACCCCATCGCGCCCAAGGGCACCGAAATGATAAGGGAATACCTCATGTCGGGCGATGAGCTCTGGGACTGGAATGGCATATTTGACAGCTTTGACACGCTTTACGGCAAGGACAGACAGCTTAAATTCCTTGAACCCAAGGTAGATTTCTTCACACGTCATCCGTCACAGTTCAAATAAGCTATTCCTTCAGCAAAGGAAGTGAAAAGATTGGCTAAAAAGAAAACGGGAAAGAGTCAGAACCCCGCAAAGAGCAACGATGCTCAGGCTCCTGCACCCGAGAAAAAGGTCAGTGCGCCCGAAGCTCCCGTAAAGGAAAAGGAAGAAGAAAAGAAGACTCCTGCCGAGGAAGAAGTACCTCTTACCGACGGAGACTGGACCACTACCGAAAACGTTTTTGAACGTATAGAGGAAAAGAAGGCTGAGGCTTCAAAGCCTGTACGCACAAGAGTGATACAGGCCCCTTCAAGGAGGGACCTGCAGAACAGGGCAGAGGAACGCAGTAATAACGACAGCGATACCGATGCCGAAGAGCATGAACACACCCATCACGGTCCTCCGAGAACTGCCGAGGAGCAGCAGCGCATACTTGCCGCTGAAAGTGCTCTTGACAGGGACCTCAGTTCCGCAAAGCGAAAGAGAACTGCCGAAGAGGAAGCCGATCTGCGCCGTTTCCAGGAAATGCAGAAACGTGAAGCAGAGCGTATAGCCAAGCTGCAGGCAAACAAGGAACACAGGGAAATGCTCAAGCAGCAGGCAAGGGAGCGCGAAGCAAACGCCAAGCTTCGGGATAAGGAAAAGCCCTCGGGCGGAAGCATCACCCGCGTATCAGAAAACGGTACGGTCTCCCACGGCACCTCAAAGGACAGCGGCACCACTGCCGACAAGCTCTTCAACAACAATGTAAAGCAGCTTTCCACAGGCAAAGCGGTGCTTGTGGTAATGATCGCCCTGGTGCTCGGCTATGTAGGACTGTACATATACACCAAGTCTCTCAACGACGAATTCTACAATGCCCTGTCACAGCAGCTCACCAGCCAGAACAAGCTCGTTACAGACAAGAGCTTTGTATATACCCCGCCGGCAGATGCGCCCCTCACGCTCGACCAGAAGAAGGATATGGTGCTCACTTCATGGGTAGCAGACTCCGACAAGGACGGCCTCTCCGACGATTATGAGCTTGAGATCGGCACAAACCCCGCACTTGCCGACACAGACGAAGACGGCGTTCCCGACGGTCTTGAACTTACCGTAGGTCTCGATCCCCTTTCCGTATCCACCGACGGCGTGCTTCAGGACGGTGAGATCAGAGGCGACGAGATGCTCTCATACGACAACGTCACTGTCAAGATCACGGGTATACCCAAGCCCTGTCTTTCGTCCCTCGAGCCTGTCGGAAACAATTCGATAAACGGTTCTCCCGGTCTTGTATGCAATGCAGCCGAGTTCTATACCGACAAGGATTTCAAGGATGCACTAATCACATTCAGATATCCCGAAAACAATCTGAAAATG